>VXWP01000108.1 GCA_009835325.1 Gemmatimonadota bacterium
CTCGCAGGCCGTCTTCCAGTCTCCGGGATCGTGGCCTTCGTCCTCCAGCTTCTTGACGCGCTGCTTGAAGAAGGGGTAGTCGTTGTCCTTGTTGAACGTGACGCAGGGGCTGAATACGTCGATCAAAGCAAAGCCGCGATGCTGGACGGCCTGTTCGATGAGCCCGGTCAAATGGCGGGCGTCGCCGCTGAAAGCCCGGGCCACGAAGGTCGCGCCGTTCATGATCGCCGCCGTGATGGGGTTCACCGGCGCTTCCACGCTACCGAAGGGCGTGCTCTTGGTCCGCATGTCGATGCTGCTGGTAGGGGACACCTGTCCCGTGGTCAAACCATAGATCTGGTTGTCCATGACGATATAGGTCAGGTCGACGTTGCGCCTCGCCGTGTGCGTGAAGTGGTTCCCGCCGATCCCGTAGCCGTCACCGTCTCCCCCCGTGACGAACACGGTGAGTTCGTGGTTCGCCATCTGCGCGCCCGTGGCCACGGCCAGGGCACGTCCGTGCAGCGTATGCATGCCGTAGGAGTTGAAGAACCCCGGGAAATTCGAGGAACAGCCGATCCCGCTGATCGTGAGGATCTCATGGGGCCGGAGACCCAGGTTCACACAGGCCCGCTGCAGGCTGCTCAGCACGCCGAAATCACCACATCCCGGGCACCAGTCCGGATCCACCTTGCCCTTGAAGTCCTTCGTTTTCAATGGCGCTACCGGTTTCGCTTCCACTTCCTCGCGTGGTAAAGTTTCCACTGACATGTTGAAGACTCCTTAGACGATGACTTCTTGATAGGGCACGAAGATGTCCGTCGTTCCGGCCAGCAGCTCCCGGACGCCGTCCACGATATGATGGGGCATGAACGGCTCGCCGTCGTACTTCCGGATGTGGCCGTCGGCCGAAAGCCCGGTCTCGCTGCGCAGGTACCGGTGGAACTGGCCGGAATAATTGTTTTCCACGATCACGGTCTTTTTCGCGTTGTCGAAAACTTCCTGGATGGCGTCCACGTGCAGGGGGACGATCCACTTGATCGGCAGGTGGTTTACGGCGACGCCATCGCGGTGCAGGATTTCCACCGCCTCCCTGATCACGCCGAGGGTCGATCCCCAGCCAATGAGCGTGATCTCGGCATCTTCGGCGCTCGAACCCGAGAGCGCCGGCGGGTCGATGCGCTCCGCGACGTTCTTGAACTTGCGGGCCCGCTTTTCCACCATCTTGCGCCGCTTGTGGGGATTGGTGAATTCGTCGCTGACCAGGACGCCGTCTTCATCGTGTTCGTCGGTGGCCACCACGTGGGCGTATCCTTCCACACCCGGCAGCGCGCGGGGAGAAATCCCGCTTTCCGTGTTCTCGTATCGAAGGTAACCGTTGCTCGGCGCGCCGATGAGGCCGTGCCCGTTGGAAAGCTGCGAACCCGTCGGGATGTCGCTCGCGCCGTTACCGGACTCGGTGATCAAGTCGCCCCGGTCTATTCCGGGTTGCATGTCGATGGCGTCCGGATCGACGCTGAAGGTGCCTTCGGAGATCAGCAGATCGGATATCACGATGCCCGGGCACTGGAATCGATCCACCAGGTTAAACAGTTCGGGTACGGTATTGAAGGCGTCCAGCGCATCGGTCGGCGCCACGATGAACCGCTCGAAATCGCCCTGGCTCGCGCCGAGAATCTGCCAGAGATCGCCCTGCTCCGTCTTGGTCGGCACGCCCGTGGATGGACCGGCGCGCTGCACGTCGATGAAGACGACCGGGATTTCCATCATGGCCGCGCTGCCCACGGCCTCGGTCATCAAAGCGAAA
This sequence comes from Gemmatimonadota bacterium, assembly GCA_009835325.1. Classification (NCBI taxonomy): domain Bacteria; kingdom Pseudomonadati; phylum Gemmatimonadota; species Gemmatimonadota bacterium. Next base: position 1,787 of record VXWP01000108.1, read on the forward strand.
CCGCCGCCCGACGTGGCGCACATGGACCGGCAGCCCACGTGGGCTGCGCCGATGGCCATGTTGGCCACGCCGATCTCGTCTTCGACCTGGCGCACCATGATGCCCAGTTCCCGCGCGTTTTGCGCCATCCAGTGGAGGACACCCGTGGAGGGACTCATGGGATAGGCGCAGTAGAACTTGACCCCGGCGGACGCGCCGCCCATGGCCAGCGCGTCGTTACCCGTCCATACGGCAAGCGGCTTGCCGCCGGAGGGCAGGGACTGCGTGAAGGGTTCGAAGTGCGCCGCTGCGTAGTCGTATCCCGCGCGGGCCACGCCCACGTTCTCGTCGACCACTTCCTGCCCCTTGCGCTGAAACTGCATGGTGATGATGTCTTCCAGGATCTGGAAGTCCACGTCGAGCAGGTAGAGGATCGTCCCGAGCGCCACGGTGTTCTGCACGAGCTTGTTGCGGTTGTTGTCGGTCAGTTCGTTGATGGGCAGCGGGCAGAGGTGCACGCCGTCTTCCGGCGTACCGGGTGTGATGGTGTCGCTGTTGTAGAGGACCCTCGTACCGGGTCCCATGAGGCCCAGGTGCCGGTCCATCGTATCCTGGTTCAGGCAGACCAGCAGGTCGAGCTTATCGCCGTGGTTGTGGACCGGATGATCGCTGATCCTCATCGTGAGGAAGATATGACCGCCCCGGATGATCGACTGGTAGGCATTGTAGGCGTTGAGATGCAGTCCGCGGCGAATGAATATCCGGGCGAGTACGTTGCCCGGTGTGGCGATACCCTGGCCCGCGGCGCCGCCTATGGCAATGGCAAAGTCGAATTGGTCAGAACTCATCGGATTCTCCTGTCTGTACATCACGGACAAGCTGATCTGCCGACGTGCGTACGCGTTTCTGTCAAGGTAGTACACAGCATAGTGGGAACCAACAAAATACACAGTCCCCGGAGGGGTGTCAACCATTCTGTTCTTTTGTAGACGGAGGCGGCCCGTTCGGCTTTCGCGGGAGATAAAGGTACGGCTTTCCGGCCGGGGGCCTGTGTTTTGATCCCTTCATATCTGCGACGGAACCCAAAAATCCTGTGCCCCTGGAAGACCGGTTGACGCTATCGTAATTACAGGATAATTATAGTAGGACAGATATCTAATTGAACACGAACAGCGGGGGGTCCGGTTTGAACGGCGCCGATATCGTAAGCCGGTACGAAGAAGACGGCTATGTCGTCCTGCCCGGGGTCATCGACGGCGGCCTGACCGCCGAGGCCCAGGGCCATGTCGAGTGGATGGGAGAGAAGTACCCCGACGTCCGGCCGGAGCAGTACCATCACCACCTCATCGTGGACGATCCGTTCTGGATCCGCCTCTGCACCGATCCCCGGCTCATCGACGTCATCGAACCCTTTCTGGGGCCCGACATCGCGCTCTTCGCAGCCCATTACATCAGCAAACCGCCCGGTGACGGGCAGCCGGTGCTGTGGCACCAGGACGGGAACTACTGGCCGCTGGAACCCATGGAAGTCATTACCATCTGGCTGGCCGTGGACGACTCGACCCCGGAGAACGGCTGCATGCGGGTCATCCCCGGCAGCCACAGAGGCCAGAATCTGTACCGGCACCGTAGAACCGAAGGGGACAACGTATTGAGTTCGGAACTGGATGTGAAGGTGGATGAATCCGAGGCGGTCGATGTCGTCGTGCCGGCGGGCGGCGTATCCCTGCACGATCCCTACCTGATACACGGTTCGAAGGCCAACCTGTCCGACCGGCGCCGGTGCGGACTGACCCTCCGGTATATACCCACGACCACGCGCATCAAGCGCGAGAACTTCCCCGCCTACCTGTGCCGGGGCAAGGCCGCGGACGGAATCAACCACTATCCTCCGCTCCCCCGGTTCCGGCCCGGCGATCACTACCCGTTCAAGGGCTGCGACCGGCCGCCCTGGATCTGACGGCCTGGAACTGAGGCCGTGCTCGCGCTTGCGGCCGACCCGGCACTTGCGGCCGCGCTCAGATGATCCCCATGTCCCTCAGTTCCCGCCTGACCGCGTACATGGCGCCTTCGGTCGCGAGGACCCACAGGCGGTCACCCGGGGTGAGCCGCCGCATGATGTCGTGAAACACGTCGCTGACGTCCACGGCCGATACCATGTCCTCCGCGTCCATCTGCTCGTCCATCAGGGCCAGGTGCGCGCCGCCCGCGCCGGCCACGTGCACGGACCTCGAGAAGTTCACCATGCCTTCCAGGTCTTTGTCCACGATCCAAGGAGCGTTGCGTCCACCCCGTACGGCCTCGTCCAGCAGGAACAGGAAATGGCCCCGCTGCCGGTCCAGCCGGCAGGTCCTGAGCGCTTCAAGGAGCGAGGTCCGGTTCTTGATCGTCATCAGGCGGGCTTCCCGGTCATGAATCACCACCCGTTCGTCCCGTCCTCCGGTGGACCTCACGGATTCAAGGCCTTTGCGTATCGTCACGGGACTCAGGCCGAGAGATAACGCGGCCGCCGCGGCCGCCGCGGCGTTGTATACGTTGTGCAGACCGGACAGGCGGAGGCGCACGTCCAGGGGCCCCCGCGGCGTGATGAGCCGGAAGTTTGTTTCATCCGGTCCCAGATCCACATCGATCGCGTATACGGTCGGCAGCGGCCTTTCCCAACCGCAACCTTCGCAGGCATAGTCACCCAGGTGGGCCAGGCTGGTGATCCGGTAGGCCAGGGGAACGCCGCACCGGGGGCACGGCACCTCGGGGGTGGCGGCATCCGCAAGGTGCAGGCGTTCATCCTCCACACCGTAATAGGTCAGACGGGGCGGCACGCCCCGCGTGAATCCGCCGCAGAGGACCGGATCGTCGGCATTGACGAGGATGTGCTGTCGGGCGGACATGGTGCCGAACCAGTCGCACCATTTCCCGATCAGGGCAGCGCGGTCAACCCCCTGCACCGATTCGTCGTCGTACAGGTTGTTCAGTACGAGCGTGCCGGGATTGCATACCCTGATCGCCCGGTCGAGCATGCCGGTCTCGAATCCGAACACGCCGTAGTCCGCATGGATCCTGCCGCGGTGATCGGTCGCCCGGACCAGGGTGGAGACCACTTCGTCGAGGGATGGGGCGATGTCTTCGGGGTAGAGCGTTCGGGCATCGGCCTGCTGCAGAATCGCGGCCAGGATCCGGCAGGTCGTATGCTTGCCGTTCGTTCCGGTAACCCCGGCCACGCCTTGACTGAACTGGCGCACCAGGGACCGGACCAGGCCCGGCCAGAGGGCGGCGGTGAGGGTGCCGGGCGGGATGCGTCCACGGGAGAAATCAAACAAATCGGCCGCCCTCGCGACGGACTTGTCAATGGAAAGGGCGGCCGATCTGAACATAAGCATAAGAGGTTGATCGAATCCGGGGAATCAACCCTTGATCAAATCTTCACGCCCCGCCACTCGTCCCGGTCACCGGAGATGTCGACAATGTTGCCGTCGGGATCGATGGCCTTGAAAGCGATCTCCGGCGGGGTATCGGAGGAGATGGCGTCCCGGCCCTTCACGGTTTTCGGCGCTTCGGCACCCCAGTTCCGGACCCTGTGCCAGGCGGCGTGAAGGTCGTCCACCAGCACGCCGAAGTGGATGTACTCCTCGCCTTCCTCGAGCGTGGGCCGCGACGGATCGTCATGGGGCAGCAGCGTGATGTTGGCGGTGCCGTCGCTGAGATCGACGGCCTCGCCGTTGCCCCGCCGGCCGACAAAGGTAAAGCCGATCACATCCTCGTAGAAACGCTGCGAGACCGACACGTCTCGACACCGCAGTGCGAGGTGACGCAGATAGGCCATTACGACTCCCTCCGAAGCTGATCGTTCAAAACTACAGGCGCTTCTCCTTCGCGATCTCCTCGACGGCGCCGATGAACTGGTCCGTCTGGGCATCGGTCACCATGACGTGCATTGACGTCCGGTTGGCGTCCCAGTTGATCTCATCGTGCGTGACGTTCCGGATATAGATACGGTGGCGGTCCCAAAGCATGTCGTTGAGATCGCGCGTACCCACGCCGCTGACCTTGAACGAGACGAGCGCCGCGCTCATGCGGGGATCGGGCGAACTGTATACGTCCACGCCGTCCATGTTGCGCAGGGCGTTGGCCACGCGCACAGCCTGGTATCGGTTACGGCTTTCGATGGCGGCCGGCCCGATCATGTTGTGGAAATCCAGCGCCGCGTCGATGGCGACGCGGGCGGGGGCGTTGGAGGAACCCCGCAGCTCGAACTTGGACGCGCCCGACAGGTATTCGTCGTAATAAATCTTGGCGAAACCCGTGGGCTCCTGGCCGTACATGGACAATCCGTTGACCGGCCCCGAGTACAGCGTCGGCCAGACCCGGTCCAGGATATCCTCCTTCACGTAGAAGAAGCCCGTGTACATGGAGGCCATCATCCACTTGTGACACGGCCCCGCGTACATGTCGCAGCCCAGGTCGTGCATGTTCAGGTCGAGCATGCCCGGAGGCTGCGCCCCGTCGACTAGCGTGATAATGCCCTTCGAACGGGCCATGTCGCAGATTTCCCGCACGGGAAGGACAAGTCCGTCGCCGTAGTTGATATGGCAGAAGCTAAGCATTTTCGTACGCGGCGTGATAGCGGCTTCGAAGGCCTTGAGCAGCGCGTCCGGACTGTCGGGCGGGTGGAAATCGGGGGACGACAGGTCGATCATGACGGTCTTCGTCCCCTGCCTGACCGCTCTGAGGTTGATGGGCTGCACCCCGCTCGAATGATCGTGATTGGTCGTCACGATCTCGTCGCCCGGCTCCATGTCGACGCCGAAGGTGCCGAAGACCATCCCTTCCGTCGTGTTGTTCGTAAAGGCGACCTCGGTCGTTTTGCAGCCGATGTAGTCCGCCATCTTCGCGCGCATCTTCTTCCTGAAGTCGCTGTTGTAGACGTAACTGGTATAGCTCTTGTAATCCGAGTTCGCGCCTTCCAGCGCGGCGATCTGCGCCCGGTGCACCGGGGCCGGGGACGGTCCGCGCGTACCGGTGTTCATGAAGGATACGCCGTCGCGGACGATGAACTGGTCGGCCACCCAGTTCCAGTAGGCGACGTCATCGGGTTCCGGGAGATGATCTTCGGGCATCGGCGGCTTCGCCCCGGCCTTCCCGGCCATGGAAAGGAGGGCCGTCCCGGCGGCGAGACCACCCGCGATCCGGCCCATAAACCCGCGTCGGGACAACGCTTTAAGCTTTTCGGGGTCCTCGAACTTCGGATCGAAGTTAAAACCGGACTCTTCCGTAATCATGGTGTATCTCCTGATTGATACCTCAAGCACGCTCCGACGGTAAGGAATATACGGCGGACACCGCCGGGCCGGACCGGGCCAGGGGCCTGGAAAATCAGCGAATTGTGAAGAATCTGTAATCAGAGTATACAGAGGACGCAACGGGGTCTTCAAGTAAAAACTGTATTTTGAGGGTTCGCGGAACGCGACGCCGATTTCTGGTTGCGGGGTGGATGGAACACCGCTTACTTGGTAGGGGCCTATCCGACAGCTACTGGCAGCTGCTGATCCGAAGGACAACCGCATGATGATCCGGGGCCACTGCCAGGCGCCGGGACCATACCCGCATCGGCGTAATGAGAGGTTTCCGACGTGAAAATAGAAGACATCACCTCGTACTTCATCGGCGGCGGATACGTTATCCGCGTCCGGACCGACAGCGGACTCACCGGGGTCGGCCAGACGGCCTGCTGGGGATATCCCGAAGCCGTGCACCAGATCGTGGAGCGGTTCAAGGATTACCTGGTCGGGCAGGACCCGTTCCGCATCGAGCATCACTGGCAGTATCTCTACCGCATGTCGCCCTTCCGGGGAAGCGCCCTGTCCGGGGCCGTCAGCGCCGTCGATATCGCCCTGTGGGACATCAAGGGCAAGCACTTCGGCGTACCGATCTGGGAACTGCTCGGCGGGAACTGCCGGGACCGGGTCAGGCTGCACCTGCTGGGCGGCGGTGGCACCCCGGAGGCCATGCTCGAATCGGCCAGGAACGCGGCGTCGGAAGGCTTCACGGCGCTCAAGTTCGATCCCCTGCCGGGCGGCTACCAGGACATGGCCCTGGACCGGATGATCCGCACCGCCCGGGATCTCGTCGCGGCAGCCCGCGAAGGCGGCGGTCCCGACATGGATCTCATCGTGGAGGTCCACCGCAAGCTGACGCCGCTGACCGCCATGCCCCTGGCCAACGCGTTGACCGAATTCAACCTCTATTTCATCGAGGACCCCATCCAGATCGACAGTATCATGGCCCAGGGCGAAATCGCCCGGAGAATCGGGATCCCCGTCGGGAACGGAGAACGCCTGAACACTATCTGGGAATTCCAGGAACTCCTGGCGCACGGGGGGCCGCAATACGTGCGGCCGGACGTGGCCCTCGCCGGCGGCCTGACCCACTGCAAGAAGATCGCGGCTATCGCCGAAGCCCACCACTGCGCCGTCGTGACCCACAATTTCCTGACGCCACTCATCACCGCCGCTTCCGTACACCTGGATACCAGCATCCCCAATTTCGTGACCCAGGAGTACAGCATGGGCGATGAATCGGAAGCCAGCAAATTGTACCGGACCAACATACGCCGGGAAGGCGGTTACATCCCGATTCCCCGGGACCCGGGCCTGGGTGTCGAACTGGACGACGAACGGCTGGAGGGAGCGGTTTTTACTCCGATGAATACCGCGAACACGTTGCTCAGGTCGGACGGCTCGGTAGCCAATTCGGTTTAGGATTTCGCGCCGCGGCGACCGGCCGGGAGGATGAGAGGACACATGCGTCGATTCAGTATTCTGCATCCGCTCTGGATGGCCTTCTACGACGGGTCGATTTACGAGGATGCGGCCCGTCACTGGCGCAACCGTACCTTTCTGTACCTCCTCCTCCTGTTGGCGCTGACCTGGATTCCCTTCACCCTCCAGACGCAGAACCAGGTGGATGAATGGGTCAGCCGGGAAGCCCCTTTTTATATCGACCAGGTCCCCGATCTCAGCCTGTCCGGCGGCGAACTGTCCTCGTCCTCGTCCCGGCCGACGCTCCTGCGTGACCGGGACGGGACGTTGCTGGCCGTCATCGACCCCACCGGACAGTACACCAGCCTGGACGACACCGAGGCGCCGGTGCTGGTAACGCGCACCCAGATATTCATCCGGGGAGAGGGCGACCAGGTCGACGTTACGTCCCTGCCGGACGGACCACCGGAGACGCTGACCCGGGAAGACCTGTACGTGATCGCCGACTGGACCCGGTCCCTGGTCAATACACTGCTTTTCCCCATACTGCTCGTGCTGTCCTACGCGTACCGGACCGTGCAGACGCTGCTGTACGCCTACGTGGCATCTTTTTTCACGGCGTCCACCGGTGGTGCGCTGCCGTACCGTACGCTCCTGAACCTGGCCATCATCGCCATCACGCCGGCCGTCGTGCTGGACACCGTGCACATGCTCATGGAATCTCCACTGCCGGACTGGTTCTGGTGGCCGGCATGCGTACTGCTTTCCCTGGGCTATCTGCGGTTCGGTATCCGGGTCACGCTGGACGCCGAACGGCAGGCGGCAGCCTGAAGCCTACTACTTTTTCACCCGCCTGAGAAGGGACCGCCGTGAAACGCATACTGCTCTTGATCAACGCGCACAGCCCGCCGTTCAGCCAGTTTGCCGCCATGTTCGAGCGGCTCGTGAACGGTGCTTCGCAGTTCACCCTGGACGTGACCGACGACCGGAACGCGCTCTGCGACCTGTCGGATTACGATGCCGTGGCACTCTACATCGCGTCCGGAGAACTGACCCGTGACCAGGAAAAGGGGATCACCGGATACGTGCGGAACGGCGGCGGACTGCTGGCCGTGCATACCGCGAACGCGGGTCTGGCGCAGTACGCCGACTACATCGAGATGATCGGAACCGAGTTCATCGGCCATGATCCGCTGGGCGACTTCGACGTGGAAGTCGATCCGGCCTTCGACGACATCCTGCCGCGCATGAGCCGGAGTTTCCGCGTCCAGGACGAATGCTACAACATGGACATCAAGACGGAGGCGCCGCTCAGGTGGTTCCAGCACGGCATATGGAAACTCGAACGCCAGCCTTTGGGCTACCTGCGGGATTACGGAAAGGGACGGGTGTTCTACACCGCACTCGGCCACGACAACCGCACCTTCGTCCATGCCGACTTCCAGGACCAGCTGATCAAGGGGCTCCGATACGTGTGCGGGATGACCGACGGATCGCCCGTCCGGATCGGGCTGGTGGGTTACGGACCGCTGTTCGGCATGGGGAGGCACCACAGCGAGCAGATCGCCGCGACGCGGGGGTTCGAACTGGGGGCGGTCTGCGACCGGGACCCCGCCCGGCTGGAAGCGGCACGGGAGGAGCAGGGCGAGAACGTGCCCATGTTCGAGGATGCCGGGGAGATGGCCGGAAGCGGGCTCGTCGACCTCGCCATCGTCATCGTGCCCCACGCCTACCACGCGTCCGTGGCGAAGCCGCTGCTTGATGCGGGCCTGCACGTCATCACGGAGAAACCCTTCACGGTCAAGGTTTCCGAGGCGGACGAACTGATCGGGCTGGCCAGGGACCGGGGCGTCATGATCTCGGCGTACCATAACCGGCACTGGGACCCGGACATCCTCTCGATGAGGGAGATCGTCGACCGGGGCGATATCGGTGAGGTATACTCGATTGAAAGCGCCCTGGTGGGGTACGGCCTGCCGGACCAGGCGTGGCGGTCCCACAAGCCGGTATCCGGCGGGGCGATGTACGATTGGGGCGCCCACAATTTCGAGAAGATCCTGCAGCTGGTGCCGCGGTACGACGGACAGGGCAACCGGATCAACAAGCGGGCAACGCTCTATGGGAACTACATGAAGCGGGTCTGGCACAGCAACACCAACGAGGACTACTGCCGGGCCTACGCCCGTTTCGACTCCGGCGTCGAGGCGCAGTTCATGACCTCATCCATCCACGCGTCCCGCAGGCCCATGTGGACCGTCCAGGGCACCTCCGGATCGATCGTCATGGAAGGCGGGGACGGCGCGGGCACGGTGACCATGGCCTCGGCCGACGGCCGCCACCGCGTCGTCGAGGTGAAACCCTATGACCGGGGACATAACTGGCACGGTTATTACAAGAACGTGGCCGATCACCTGCTCGCCGGCCTGCCCCTGGAGATCACGGGGGAATGGGCGAAGGGTCCGATACAACTCATCGAGGGGTGTGAAACGGCCTCGAGAGAGAACCGGCTGGTGGAAGTGGAATTCGATTTCTGATGGGCCGCGGGCCCGTACCGCGAGCCCGAAAGAGAGACATTGGATTCCGGAAGAGAGACGTCGAATATGACGACGAAAGAAAAACTCGAAGCGGGCTTTACCATCCTCGCCATCCTCGCGCTCTGGCCGGTTATCCTGGGGTGGGAGAACCCGCTTTATCAGGTCGTACTGGGCGTGATCCTGGTGGTGTTCATCGTGCTCGTCGCGCAGAAGTTCCGTCGCATTCGAGCCATCTACAACGCCACCAGGGTGGAAGCGAAGAAGCGCAAGCCGCCTGCCGGGAACCGGGACGAACCCTTCGGCTGACGTACCGGCGCGTATTCTGCTGACGGGCCGCTGCCCATTACAGGCAAGGCGTTCCTAACGGCGGGATTCCGACGCGGGGCAGGCCGGCGTCATCATTTCGGCGCGCTCAGGCGTATTTGCCCGGCAGGTCCGGAGCGGAGACCTCGTCCAGCAAGGTGCGGTCCTCCGGATCGAGCGTCCATCCCACGGCCCCGAAGGACTCCTCGACCTGCTCGGGAAAATCCGGACCGATGATGGGCGCCGTCACCTCTTCGTGGTCCAGGATCCAGGCCAGCGCCACCTGGGCCGGCGTCTTCCCGTACTTTTCCCCCACGTCGATCAGCGTTTGCACGATGCCGTCCAGCTTGTCGGTCATGGCCTCGTCGAAGGGATACTTCGAGCGGCTCAGCCCCGGGCGGGGGTTCTTCCCCCAGGGACTGTTCTCGGGCGGTACGGCCCCGCGGCGGAACTGGCCGGTCAGCAAGCCGATGGCGAGCGGGCTGTAGCACATGAGCCCGAGCCCGTGGTCTCTGGCCATGGGCATGAGCTCGAGCTCGGTCTCCCACCGGGCCAGCAGGCTGTAGTTGTACTGCAGGCAGACGAAGGGTTCCAGGTTGCGCCGGTCGCTGGTCCAGAGAGCATCCACCACCTTGTACACCGGCCAGTTGCTGCAGCCGATGTACCGGACCTTGCCCTGGCGCACGAGGTCGTCGAAGGTTGAAAGGGTCTCCTCGAGCGGCGTGACCGGGTCGAAGCTGTGGGCCAGGTAGAGGTCGATATAGTCGGTCTGCAGCCGTTTCAGGCTTTTCTCCACACCCTGCATAAGGTTGAACCGTGAAAGCCCCGTGAAGTTGGGTCCCTTACCCGCGGTGCCGAAGATCTTTGTGCACAGGACGACCTGCTCGCGCCGGCCCTTGAGCGCTTTCCCGATGATCTTCTCGGACCTCCCCTCCCCGTAGAACGCCGAGTCGATGAAGTTGCACCCCAGATCGAGGGCCGTCTCGATCACCCGGATGCCGGCGTGCTCGTCGATCGCGCCCCGGAAGGCCGTGCCGAGACAGATCGGCGACACCTGCAGGCCGGTCTTGCCCAGATAGCGGTATTCCATGTTCTTCCTCTCATTCGCGGGTTTTCAATTGACGCGCTGCGTATTCACGGCCGGGTCGCTCACGGCCGGGGTACGCCGGCTTCGGCGAAGGCTTTCTCCAGGGTCCGGAAACACAGGGCGGCCGCTTCGAAGGGGTCGTAACCTGGTTTGCTCTGCACCATGTTGCTGACCTCTGCGGTGATGGAACCCTCGTATCCGGCAGCATGCATGGCGCGCAGGTAGGCCGTGAAGTCGAAATCGCCCTCTCCGGGCACGAGAAACTCGAAATCGGGCACGCGGCCCCGCTGGTCCTTGACGTGGGTATGGACCGCGTGGGGCGCCATGAGCCGGACCGCATCCTCGATGGGCATGCCCAGGACGTCGAAGTGACTGATGTCGAAATTGAGCCCAAGGTGGGGCGAGTCCATGCGTTCCACGAGCTGGACGGATTTCTCCGCGGTGTCCAGAGCGCATCCCACGTGGGCTTCCATGCCGATCACCACGCCGCTGTCCGCGGCATAGTCCACCAGTTCCCGGACCCGTTCGAAAATGAAGTCCTGCCTGGTTTCCCAGTCTTCCGGGGCGCCGCCCATTACCGTGTCCAGGACCGGCGCGCCGCGGCCGTCGCTCCATTCCGCGCAAAGGTCGACGGCGCGCTTCAGCAGGCGCATGTTCTCGCGATGGGCATCGGGGTCCTCTTCGAGGAGCGAGCGGTGGGCGGCGACGGCGGGCATGGCCAGGCCGTATCCGGCACAGAGCGCCTTGATGCGCCGCCGTTCACCGGCGTCGAGCCCGTCCACGGCCGTCGTGTAGTTCGGCAGGACCGTCAGTTCCACGGCGTCGAAACCCACGTCGTGCAGGAACGAAAGGGCCTGGTCCACGGGGACTTCGGGCATGCCCCAGGTCGTATAGCCTATTTGCATGGGCGAGTATCCATTAAAGCATATCGCCGTCCGCCAGGAACCCCTTCAGCCGCTCCATCTCCGCGTCCGAGAGATCGGGCAGGGGATTCCTCCGCCAGCGGCCGCAGATGCCGGCCAGTTCCAGGACGGCGTGCTGCGCCGCGTCGCCGCCAGCCGGAAAGGTGTTGTACAGATAGTCGAAAAAGGGCATGTCGTAGCGCGCGATGACGTCCGCGGCCCCATCGAGGGCTCCGCGCTCGATGGCGGCCCAGTAAGTACGGGCCACGTCCGGCTTGAACTTGATGAAGGTCGACATATACCCGTCGCAACCGTACGGCAGCATGTCCATGTGGGTCTGCTTCTGGCCACCGGCGAAGATCACCCACCTGTCGTGGGCCCTGGCACATGCGCCCCGGGCGAAATCGGGACCGAAGTCTTCCTTGAATCCCACGACGCCCGGCACCTCGTCCAGGAGCCGTTCGACCGTTTCCAGCGCGCCCCGGACCCCCACGCTCACCAGGCCGGCGCTCAGGATGAATGCCGGCAGGGCCCGTGAAACCGCATCGTAGTACGCCACGAGCCCGTCCACCGTCATCCCGCGGTCGGGCGGCGCCACGATCACCGCGTCCGCGCCGCGGTCCCGGGCGTACTCCGCGAAGGCGGCGGTCTGCGGCGTGGACCAGAACCCCGCGCTTGCGATGAACAGCGCCCGCCTGTTCACGACACCCGCGGTAAAGGCCGTCAACTCCGCGATTTCCGCCTCGGTAAGCACCGAATAGAGACTGTCCCCGGGCGTGAACAGGACGGTACCCGCCCCGGCTTCGATGCAGAAATCCACGAACCGGCGCAACCCGTCGAAATCGATGGCGTCATTTTCGAGAAAAGGGGTGTTGATCGAGGCGACGGGCCCGGCCAGGTGGTGCCGGAAGCGGTCCATGTCCATCTAGCCCCGCCCTTCTTCCGTCCAGGTGTCGAAGGGGTTGCCCGTTTCGGCAAAGGGAAAGGCCACCCGTGCGCCCGTGATGTGGGAACGGTGGGCCGCCATGGCCATTTCGATATGGCGGCGGGCTGTGCGTGCGTGACAGAGCTCGTATTCGGGCGTTCTACCTTCGATGAGATCCATCATGGATCGGGCCATGCGGTGGTGGGCGTTGATCCATTTCTGCCCGCCTGATACCCGCTCATGGGCGAGCACTTCCCAGCGTTCGTCGTCGAAGGGCTGCGGGTTGGAGTGAGGGTGAAAGTAGATGTCGGGGCCGTCCTGCGTGGGTCCGGGCAGGACGAGCGTGCCCTCTGTCCCGTGGATGTCGATGCGATAGGGGTTCTCGATGCCGTCGCCCGCGAAGGATTCGAATTCCGCGTTGAAACCGTCGAACTGGTAATGGGCCCACAGGCCGTTTCCCGCGGAGGTGCCCATGCCGAACAGCCCTTCCTTCCGGTCCGACGGGCGGGCCGGACGGCCGTCCTGGGTGATGATCGCCTGGCACCACGACGGTTCGCCGAAGAGCTGCCACAGGAAATCGAAGAAATGGGGATAGAGATCGATGAGCCACTGGTCTCCCCCGTGTTCTCCGCCGAAACCGTACATGCGGGCCCAGCGCGGCTCCCCGATCCCTCCGTCCCGGATCATGGGGATGGCCTGGCGCTGGATTTCCGGCCGTCCCCGCCAGGGGTGGCCCATGATCAACAGGACACCCGCGCGGTCGCAGGCCTCCACCATGGCGTCCACTTCGGCCGGGGTGCGCGCCAGGGGCTTCTCCGCGTACACGTGGACTCCCTGTTCGGCGGCGGCCACCACCATGGCGAGATGGTTGCTCATCTCGTGGGTGGCCAGGACGACGATGTCCACCTTCTCCCGCTCCAGCATATCCGTGTACCGGGCGTATCCCTGCTGCGCGCCGGTACGTTCCAGCGCCGCCGTCCTGCCCTCCTCGACAGGATCGGCCAGGGCGGCGATCTCGGCGCCCTCCACGCCCACGAATGCCTGGTCCAGGGAGTGTCCGTAATCTCCGCAGCCGGTGTGCCCGATGATGCCGATTCTCAACGCTGTGCTCCTGTTCCGTCAGTCCGGACAGCCCGGACATGTGAAGGGGTTCGCAATCAGACCACGACCATGCGTTCGGCCTGGATGATAAACACCTGCGCGCCGCCCACCGTGGTCGTTACGGCCTCCCCCAGCCCCAGGGCGTCGAGATGGGTGCCGATCTGCGCGACGTCGATGGCTTCCTCCCGCGCGTGGCAGTGGTTCTGGATGAGTTCGAGCACGGGAGGCACGCGCTCGTCGTCCACCCCGATCAACAGGGTGACATTGCCCGCGCGCAGGAATCCGCCCGTGCTGCCGATTTCGGTGAACCGGAAATCGTTGTCGATCAGTGCATCGGTAAGATGCTGGATGTCCCTTTTGTTGACGATCGCGATGAGGAGTTTCATGGCGCGCCTCCTGGTCCCTGTGTCTTCTTCAGGCCGTAACCGATTCAATGGCCTCTCCGGCTACGTTAACCATCCGGTCCAGCTCTTCGGTAGTTACGACGAACGGGGGAGCTAAATTGACGCTGTCTCCCCTGCAACGGGTGTAGACACCGTTTTCGAGCATCTTCTTCACGATGCGTCCGCCTGTCTTCGACGCGGGATCGTAGGGTTTGCGGGATGCGGGGTCTTCCACTACCTCCACGGCGGCCATCAGCCCGATGCCGCGGATGTCGCCCACGTGCGGCAGCGTCCGTAGCGTTCGCAGGCCGTCCATCAGCTTTTCGCCCATGATCCTGCTACGCTCGATAAGGCCTTCGTGCTCCAGGAGATCGAGATTCGCCAGCCCGACGGCGCAGCAGGTCGGGTGCCCGGAGTAGGTGAAGGAGTGGTTCCATTTCCGGTCCCCGGGGGCGTTATGGATGCAGTCGTGTATTTCATCCGAGACGATGATGCCCCCGAGCGGCACGTACCCGCTTGTGATGCCCTTGGCGAAGGTGATGATGTCCGGTTCGACATTCCAGTAAGACACGCCGAACCAGTGGCCGATGCGGCCGAACCCGGTGATTACTTCGTCGGCGATCAGAAGCACGTCGTACTTCGTGCAGATTTCCCGGACCCGCGGCCAGTAGTCTTCCGGCGGCACGATGACGCCCGCCGCGCCTTGCACAGGTTCCCCAATGAAAGCTGCCACCGTGTCGGGGCCTTCCCGCAGGATCGCTTCCTCGAGGGCCAGGGCGCTCGCCTCGCCGCATCCCACCCCGGGGTCCTCCGGCCTGTAGTGATAGGGATAGGGCGCGTCGATATGGACGTATCCGGGCAGGCTGGATCCGAAGTCCTCCCAGTAGGCTTCCAGTCCGGTGGCGTTCATGGCGCCGATGGTCACGCCGTGGTAGGCATGTCTCCTGGATATGATCCCGGTCTTTTCTGGCCGACCGGACCGTTGCCAGAAGTACCGCGCCGTCTTGATCGCGCTGTCGTTGGATACGGCGCCGCCGGACGTGAAAAAGGTATGGTTCAGCGCGCCCGGCGCCCGTTCCTTCAGGCGGCTGGCCAGGCGTATGGCCGGGATATTCGTCGCCCCCGCGTAGCAGGAAAAGAACCCCAGTTCCTCGATCTGGTCCGCGGCTGCGGCGGCCAGCTCGCGCCGGCCGTGGCCGACGTTTACGTTCCAGAGGCTTGAAAGCCCGTCGAGGTAGCGGTTGCCCTCGATGTCGAAGAGCGTGGAGCCCTCAGCGCGTACGCAGATCAGGGGCTCGTCATGATCGTCGCGGTGCTGCAGGGGATGGATCAGGTATGCGTCGTCCCTCAGCAGTTGGTCACGGTCGCCGTAGGTCATCGCGAGGTACTTTCTATCGTATGTGTTACGGGAAGTCGGTTAATGGGAAATTGACAGGGTGCCGGGCACCGGTTATGGTATATTATACGGAGCGCAAGGCATACAATCAAGATGAATGAAAGGCGGATTCTCCATGACCGAAGGGCACCCCCGGCCCTGGCGGGAAGGATGCGAAGGCGCCGTCTCCCTGACCTTCGACGACGGAATGCCGTCCCAACTCGACCGGGCCCTCCCGATACTGGCCGAAAACGGACTTCACGGCACGTTCTACGTCAACCCCAAAGGTCCGGACTGGCGGGGCCTGCTCGCGCCGTGGAAGGCCGTGGCGGACGTGGGTCACGAGGTGGGCAACCATACGGTCAACCACCCCTGTTCCTGCGCGTTCAAGGAGACCCGAACCGACTGCCTGGAGACGATGACCCTCGAAGACATGGAGTGGGAGATCGGCGAGGGCAGGCGACGCATTAACGAGGCCATTCCCGGACAGGCGGATTTCACCTTCTGCTATCCGTGTTACCATGCCCACGTGGGCGAGGGACCGGGCCGCCGGAGTTACGTTCCAGTCGTGGCCCGTCACCATATCGCCGGCCGAGGCAAGGGGGACTTCGCCAATCACCCCCTGACCGCCGATCTGCACCACCTCTACTCCTTCCCCGTGGAGCGCCAGGCCCGCTCCGGGATGATCGGCCTGGTCGAGGAGGCGATGGATCAGGGACAGTGGGCCGTGTTGACCTTTCACGGGATTTCGGAAGGACATCTGTCCGTGACGGAGGCCGATTTCAGCGGGCTGTGCGGCTATCTCCGGGAACACCGTGACCGCATCTGGACCGCCCCCGTCGTCGCCGTCGCCCGGGCGGTTCGCGACTGGCGTTCCGCTGCGTCAGATCGGTCCGCCGCGTCAAATCGATCCGGGGAACCCGCGGAACGCGCCGGGAACGACTCGTGACCTCCCGTCCGATGGCATCCGGTGCCGCCGATAGCCGCCCCATACCGGTTCTAGTGGGTCCCACCGGCGTAGGCAAGACCGCCGTGGGTATTGAGCTGGCCCGGCGCTTCGGTGCAGAAATCGTCTCGGCCGATTCCCGCCAGGTCTACCGGTACATGGATATCGGCACGGCCAAGCCTACCGCGGAAGAGCAGGCCGCGGCCCCCCATCACCTCATCGACGTGGTCGATCCGGACGTACGGTTCAGCGCCGGCGAATACGGCCGCCTTTCCCGGGAAGCGATCCAGGACCTTGCGGACCGGGAGGTGCCGGCCCTCGTGGTCGGCGGTGCGGGGCTGTACATCAAGGCGCTTGCCGGCGGACTGTTCGACGCGCCGGAGATCCCGCGGGCACTCAGGCAACGTCTTGCGAACGAATACCGATCGGCGTCCACCGATGCGCTCCATGAACGGCTGAGCGCAGTCGATCCGGTGTCCGCCGCGCGTATCCATGTGAACGACCGGCAACGTATCGAAAGGGCGCTGGAGGTCCACGACGCGACGGGTGCGACCCTGACGTCCTGGTTCGAAAGACCCGTTCAGTCTCGATCCCGTTCTCGCGGAATGCGTCTGGTCGGGTTGCGCCGCGACCGCGCCGCGCTCTACGCGCGTACCGACGCCAGGGTCGAGAAAATGATCGAATCGGGTCTCGAAGCGGAGGTCCGCGCCCTGATGGATCGGGGGTATGGTCCCGGGACCCATGCCATGTCGACGTTTGGTTACGCGGAAATGCTGCGATACATCGGGGGCGAGCTGGAATTGAAGGATGCGGTTTCGGCCATTCAGCAGCGGTCCCGGCAGTACGCAAAGCGCCAGTTGACCTGGTTCCGGCAAACCGAGGGCATCGTATGGATCACCGTGGACGAAGGGGAAGATCCGGCCGGCACCTGCGAGAAGATCATCCGGTCCTTTCCGGATCTTCTATTTTAGGAACAGCAGCTTGCGCGTTACCTCGAAACGCTCCGCCGTCCCTCCGGTCGTCATCCGGCACAGATAGACCCCGCTGGCCACCCTTCTTCCCCCATCGTCCTTCCCGTCCCACGTGGTGGTGAACGTGCCTTCTGCATGGTTGCCGTCCACCAGCGTGCGGACCTTCCGGCCCATAACGTTGTACAGGGTGAGCTGAACCTCTCCCGGCCGGCCGACTTCGTATCGGACGGTGGCGGGCCCGCTGCTCAGGTAGAAGGGATTCGGATAGGTGGTGAGGGACGCGGCGATCGGCCGCCCTGTCTCGTCATCGCCCGTAAGACCGGGATCAAAAGCCGCCGTGTAGGCGTATTCGAAACCGTCTCCGGTGCGATCGAGCGACGCCACCACGAGCATGACGGTCTCGTACCTCGCCCAGTCGGGTACCTCGATGGTTACGCCACCCCTGGTCGCGGGGACCGTTATCACCGTGTCGACATCACCGCTGGCCGCCACGGATACGCCCCACTCCCCGGATATGCCTGTGAAATCGATGCGCAGTCCACCGGGAAGGGAGGGATCCGGGACGAAGCGAATGTAGTTCGCGGCGAGGTGGTCCGGATACTGGTGTGCGGGGATCCGGGGACCGTCGAAAAGGTACGTGCCCGATGCGCCCTGGAGATCGGGTTCATGCAATCCGCCCAGCTCGACCTGGGGCCAGGCGGCGCCTTCTTCATGGAACCGGTCCGCGTTGGCCCGGTCCCCGGTGAAGACGTTCCACGTGGTGAATTCCTGGAAGGCGGATTTCAGATCACTGCCGACACTGCGCAGTCCCTCGTCGATGGCGTCCAGCGCCCGGCTCGTTCTGGCCCGTTCCCAGATGCCGCGGATCAGGTCCCGGTCGTGCCGCTTCTCCAGGTAAAGCGGCCAAATCACGCCCGCGTATTCATGCTCCCCGTTCGAGGTATCAAGCGAGACCCATGGTTCCGTCAGGAAGCCGCTGAACGTAGGCAGGTAGGTCAGGTAGTCGTCGACCTCGTCATAGACCTGCTCCTCCATCCAAACGGCACTCTGTTCCAGCCAGAAAGCCTCTTCCCCCGCGTCGTACCCGAATTGCACGGCGTGGAAGTACTCATGGGCGACGGTGATCCGCAGCAGGTCCAGGGCCTTCTCCACCGTCCTCCGGGACTCGGCGTAGTCGTTGTCCACGACGATGTACGAAGGAAGGACCGCGCCGGTCGTGACCGCTTCCGGGCGGGTGTAACCACTGAACTGACTCGGGAGATCGGTTATATAGACGTCGTATAGCCCGTCCCCGCCATCGTCCGCATCCATAGCCGCGTATCGATCGTGATGATCGTAGTCCACGGGCGGCGGACGGTAACCCAGTTCTTCCACGATGACGCGGCGGGATTCGTCCAGGAATACCCCGCAGTGCCGGACATATTCGGGAACGGTGCCGTCCGTTGCGTCTTCCAGTTCCGGCCAGCCCGCACCGGGCCGGTCTTCCGTCGTGTTGACGTACCAGATCTTGAAGTGGCCGCCGGGACTGACGTAGGATTCGGGCTCGGCCGTATAGGTATGTCCGAGGTTGTTCGTGCGGTCCTCTTCGCCGGGTACGGTCGGCCGGCCCGGCCCGAACTGTTCGGGCCGGTGGGCCCGGGCGGCGAGTCCGCCCTCCGGGGGCTGGACGAAGGGATGGAGGTGCAGCGTGCCGCAAAGCGGCCTGGAAGGTTCCTGGGCTGAAACGTCGGTGTGGGTGACTGCACCGGCGAGACAAGCCAGGATAAGACACTTGAAGAAAGCTATCGTCCTGGTGATCAGCTTCCCGTTGCCTCCTCGCGCAGGTGTTTAGGTGGTATGGGGAAGCGCTCCGCGTAATGGGACAGGTCCTTGCCCGCGATCAGGTCTTCCAGGATATCGTCGTGCTTGTCCCAGTGCTGATCGTTGGGATGGACGTCCAGCTTGATGCGTCCCTCGCTGTCGATCAGGTAGGTGACGGGAATGCCGTAACGCTGGTTGGTCTTGGCACGGAACTGGCGTTCCCAGTAGCCGCGGAAATCGAAAAGGGAGGTCGGGCTGTCCATATAGTATGCGATGACGTCCTCGTTCCGCACCGCGATCCCGGCCATTTTATCGGGATCGTTCTTCTCCGATTCGTCGGAAGGACGAACCAGCCTGGACGCCTGAAGTCCTTGCTTGAAGGTTTCCAGCCCCGGGCCGAATCCTTCCTAGAATTCAGCGGGATCGAGCGGTTGCTCATCCTTGTAGAATTTGTTCACGCCGACGAAGAGAAAGTCGATCCGTCCCTCGTACTTTTTCGCGATGTTCATCAGGGGTTCCGCATCCCTGATGCAGGGCGGGCACCACCAGGCCCAGAAGTTCACGAACAGGGGCCGGCCCCGGAAGTCCTCCAGGGTTACCTTCGTTCCATCCATAGTATAC
>VXWP01000109.1 GCA_009835325.1 Gemmatimonadota bacterium
ATAAGTTTATAATTTGTACATCGTCCAATCAATATTGTACAAACCCATTCCTAATTGTACAACAGTATGGACACATTCTCTGGGTTTGTGGCTCCCAACGATATAACGTCGTTCACAGACCGTAACGGAACATTCCCGAACGCATCCAAAATGATTATTCAACTTCCAGGGAAGCATAACTCCATTCATCCAGCGGGGTAAGTTGCACACTGAATGAGTCTTCGAATTCAAACCCGACCCCGAAGGGACTCGTCGTAACGCTCTCCATGTCGATCCGGCCCTGGCGGATACGCATGCGCGGAAAGCCGTCCGTATGCAGGTCGAACAGATCCGGATGGCATTTCACCACCTTTTCCTGTATGTCATCGGGCCAGACCGATATCCCTTTGAAATAATGGTGGCTGTTTCGCTCGCTGTGGTCAACCCCTAATGTGGCCAACACCGCTAGATCCTGCATCAGGGCGATCGGTGCGATGTTGGAGAGGTCTTCGCTCGTCAACACGTATTTATGCTCTGGTTGCCGATTCGACCGGTACTTCAGATAAGCCGCGTTGGAAAGGCCTTTGAACACGCCTTTACAGTTCTTGTAACTCGTTCCCGCGTAACCGATCTCCACAGCCTTTGCCACGTCGCCTATGTCGCCGTCGGATTCGTCGATGATGAATGGGGGACGGTCCGGCCAGGTCCGGAAGTGCCTTCTGACCTCGTCATCCAGCGCGATATTGCGGTGCAGGGGCTGTTCGATGCAGATCAGACGCTTCAGAAACCCGGTCAGATCGCGGTCCGCCCGCAGTGCTTCCCAGAATGACCGGAACGATTCCATGTCGCCGTAGTTCTCATTGCCGTCGAGAGTAAATGCGTAACGGTCCAGGCGCTCGCCGATGATCGCTGCCGTCTGCTTCAGGCGGCTGAAATCCCGTGCTTCATCGCCGAACAGCTTGATCTTGAAGTAGGAAATGCCATAGGTATCGATGACATCGTCCAGCGACTGGGGCAGCCCATCATTGCACAGCTCCTCTGCCGGAATGTCCGGCCGGGTCAGCGGGTCTCCCAGCCCCACGGTATGGCGCACGTTCGTGACAGTGATCGGGGCGTCGGGCAGCACATCGGCCGGTTCCAGGCCCTTCAGATTCGGGTTGAAAGCGTCCAATCGGAGGCCAAAGGCGTTTGCGCGCATCGCCTGGCCGAAATCCGTACCCTGCAGGCGGCAGAAAGCCTCTATCATGGCCCTTTCCACCATGCTGGTGCCCAGGCCCCACAGGAGGGGCGCGAAGCCGCGTTCGGTGCCCCAGGACTTCTGTGCCTCGTACAGCTTCCGCCATATGGCGAACGGATCGGACGCAGGGCCGATGGTCAGCGCGGCGTCGCTGGCGTGCCGGATGACGGCGATCATGTCCCCCACTTCTTCCTCGAGGGACGTCTCTGGATTCTTTGTGAACCATTTCGGGGGAAGATGGTCGGCGGCGTATCCCTTTCCGGTCCGGCCGTCTACTTCGAGTTCCATGCCGAGTACCAGGTGCGGCACGGCCGTCATGGTCGATATACCGAATTTGAAGGGCATGCGCGTGCGCATGTTCTGGATGCGAAGGTCGATTTCTTTGATCTGGATCATTCTGTTCTCTCTACGTCCTTTGATTCTGTCGAGCTCGCACCGCTGACTCGAGCCGCGCGTGCGGCGACCTGATCATCGGACCAGGCCAACTTGGAAGCCTATTGATAAAAGCCGATGAATCTGCTGTCAAGGACAGTGTCATATTGTAACCCTGCTGGAATGGGGATATATTGTCTCGTAGGGGAATGGGACCAGGAGGTCCGAATCGAGATCCACTGTTAAAGGAAGCTGTTTTGACCGTACCCCCGGCAATCTGGGAGATACCCGAGCCGCTGTCCACTGACCGCGTCAAGGTGGACGACGACGCCGTCATCGTCCTGAGACGCCACGGGAATCCAGCAGGCCCCCGGCTTGTCCTGAGTCACGGAAATGGCCTCGCAATAGACCTCTACTACCCGTTCTGGTCACTACTGGCCGCCGGTTTCGACCTCGTGGTCTATGATCTCAGGAACCACGGATGGAACGAAGTCGGAGCCCTGGAGAACCATCGTTTCGATGCTTTTTCCCGCGACCACGACAGCGTCTTCGTTGCGATCGAACGGCTTTACGGCGTGAAACCCACGGTGGGCGTCTTCCACTCCATTTCTGCCCTGGCCGCCATGCACCTGCCATCGAGAGGCAGCCACTACTCCGCAATGGTGCTGTTCACGCCGCCGCTGTGCAACAAGGGCCCGAGATACGGGGAGTTCGAGCAGCGGGCGGTGCGAACGGGAAACATGCTCAGCGTGAGGGAGCCGTGGTTTCGGGCCCGGGAAGAACTCGCCGAGCTACATGCCAACCTGCATTACTTCCAGCACGCTGTGCCGGGTGTTTTCGATCTCGTTGCCAGGACGACCCTCAGGGCGTCAGGGACGGGACAGGGTTACGAGCTCCGATGCCCGCGCGAGTACGAAGCGCAGATCTGGTATGAAGCCTCTCAACCTGCGGTGTCTGTGGACTTCGCCTCCCTGCGGTGTCCCATCCGGATCGTCGGATCGGACCCCGCCCTGGATCCGAACCGTCCGAAGTTTGACTACAGCGCCGCCGCAGGCGTCGACTATGAGTTCGTGCCCGGAACGACACACTTTCTGCAGCTCGAGAAACCGGAGGAGTGCGCGGCGGTGATGCTGGACTTCCTGAGCCGGCAGGGCTTTGTCGAGAGCCCGTGATTGTCAGCTCTTGCTCTTGATCAGCCCGTTCAGCAGGGCCACGACGACCGAAATGATAAGCGACGCGATCAGGGCGTCCCAGTAGCCGCCCACGTCGAACCCGTTGACGAGCCAGGCGGCCACGTACAGCATGGCCGCGTTGATGACGAGGAGAAAGAGACCCAGCGTGAGCATGCTGATGGGCAGGGTCAGGAGGACGATGACGGGCCGCACGATCGTATTGATGAGGGCCAGGACGACGGCCGCGATGATTGCGGTGGTTACCGAATCGACCTGGATGCCGCTGTACACGTTGGTCACCAGCAGTATGGCCAGGGTCGTCAGGATCATTTTCAGGATCATGGTTATCTTCCCGTGTGGCCGTATCCGCCTGCGCCGCGACCGGTTTCATCGAGGCGGTCGACCTCTTCGAAGACGACGAATGGTACGGTGGCGATGACGAGCTGGGCGATTCTTTCCCGGTCGCTTACGCTGTACGGCAGATCACCGAAATTGAAGAGAATCACCTTGATCTCTCCGCGGTAGTCCGAATCGATCGTGCCCGGGCTGTTCAGCACCCCGATCTTGTGATTGAGCGCCAGGCCGCTCCGGGGGCGTACCTGCCCTTCGTATCCCGGGGGCAGTGCGATGGCGTATCCCGTCCCGATCAGTTCGAGCTGTTTCGGCGCGATTTCCACCGGCTCGTCGACACAGGCGTACAGGTCGAGCCCCGCGGATCCGGGCGTCATCCTTCGCGGCGCCGGATGCACTCTGTCCGGCCGGGTCGAGGCGATGGGTATGACGACGGGCGTGCTCATGGGACGCTCACAGGGCGATTTCGCTTTCCGACAGGGGACCGACGGCCGTCAGGTACGTGTTTTCCGGCGAGAAAATGGTCTCGGCCAGTTCGGCGATATCTGACGTGGTCACTTCATCCAGCTTCCTTACGATCTCGTCCACGCTGGTACAGGTGTTCTCGTAGATTTCCGCCCTCGCAAGCCGGTTCATCACGCTGCCGGACTCCTCCAGCGACAGGTACAGGCTGCCGGTCAGCTGGGACCGCGTATCCCGGAGCTCTTCCTCCGGCACGGGTTGCTCGCACAGCACCCGGCACTCCTGCCGGATCAGGTCGACCGTACGTTGCGCGTCCTTCGGGTCCACGCCGGCGCTGATGCAGATCTGGCCGGTATCCCGGTAGAAATCCAGGTCCGAGTAGATCGAATAGGCCAACCCGGCCTCTTCGCGGATCTTCTGAAAAAGGCGCGAGGTCATCCCGCCACCCAGCAGGGCGTTCAGCAGGAACAGGGCGTACTTCGACGGATGGCCGTACGGCAGGGCGACGCCCCCCAGGCAGAGGTGTACCTGGGCGATGTCCTTGTTCAGCACCCGCTTCTTGTGCCGCTTACTGCGTCGCGTCGCATCGAGACCCACGTCCGCGGCGTCGACGTCCGCGTCGACATCCGTACCCGCATGCTGCCTCTCCCCGGAGAAATCGTACTGTTCCCGCACGAGATCGACCAGGGCCTCGTGGTCCACGCTGCCCGCCGCGATGACGTATGTACAGTCGTTCCGGTAACGGGCTGCAAGGTACGCAACGAGGTGGTTTCGCGTGAAGGACGTGACGGACGGCGCGTTGCCCAGGATCGGCCGGCTCAGGGGATGGGGCTGCCAGATCAGGTTGGCGTAAAGCTCGCTGACCAGGTCTTCCGGGTTGTCTTCGAGGCCGTGTATCTCCTCGATGACCACCATCTTTTCCTTCTCGATCTCATGGGGGTCGAACTTCGAGGACTGCAGCAGGTCGCCGATCACGTCCACGGCGACGGGCAGGTGGCTGTCCATCACCCGGGCGAAGTAGCAGTTGAGTTCCCGGCCGGTAAAGGCGTTGAGGTATCCGCCGAGGCTTTCGATGCTCTGGGCGATCTGGAACGCGCTGCGCTTCTCGGTGCCCTTGAACACGGCGTGTTCGAGAAAGTGGGCGATTCCGGGCTTCTCCGCGGGTTCGAACCGCGTGCCGGACCACACCCAGACGCCCATCGTCACGGAACGGACGTGCGGCATGTGCTCCGTAACCACCCGGATGCCGTTGGGAAGCACGGTTTTTCTGGTACGGTCGGTGGATTCAGGCAAGGGAGGATCGTACAGGTAAGACCGCCGCCATGGCGCCCGGAAGGGACGATTCCCACGGCGGCGATGTTCGGATCATACTGGCGGTTAGCTTCGTTCGCTCCGGTCAGTTCGCGGCGAGCACCTGCTTCCGGCTCAGCTTGACTTTGCCCTGATCATCGATATTGATGATCTTCACGGTCACCTCGTCGCCTTCGTTGGTCACGTCCCGCATGGAATTCGTCCGGTGGTTCTCCCATTCGGAAATGTGCACCAGGCCGTCCTTGCCGGGAAGGATCTCCACAAAGGCGCCGAAATCCACGATCCGCTTGACGGTGCCCTGGTAGACCTTGCCGATCTCGGGCTCCTCCGTCATGCTTTCGATGATCTGCTTGGCCTTCTCGCCGGCAGCCGCGTCGACGGCGGCGATCGTGATCGTCCCGTCGTTCTCGATGTTGATCTGGGCGCCTGTCTCCTCCTGGATGCCGCGCACCACCTTGCCTCCCGGACCGATCACGGAACCGATCTGATCCTGCTTGACCTGTACGGTCAGGATGCGGGGGGCGTAATCGGAGAGTTGCGTCCGCGTCTCGGCGATGGTCTCGGCCATCTTGTCCAGGATGAATATCCGCGCCGTCTTGGCCCGGGCGAAGGACTCGCGGAGAATCTCCTCGTCGACCGCCATGACCTTGACGTCGAGCTGCACGGAAGTGATACCCTCGCGCGTGCCGGCCACCTTGAAATCCATGCCGCCGAGGTGGTCCTCCACGCCCTGGATGTCGGTCAGGTACTGGGGCTTGGGGTCGTCCGGGATCAGGCCGATGTTCACCCCGGCGACGGGGCTCTTGATGGGTACGCCCGCGTCCATCAGGGACAGGGTCGCGCCGCAGACGGTGGCCATGGACGACGAACTGTTGGATTCCAGGATTTCGGAGACGATGCGGATGGTATAGGGGAACGCGTCCTCCGACGGGATCACGGGTGCGATGGCGTGTTCCGCCAGCGAACCGTGGCCGATGTCGCGCGGCCGGGGTCCCCGGGCCATGCGCACTTCCCCGACGCTGTACGGCGGGAAATTATAGTGCAGCATGAAGGACTTCAGCGAATCGCCTTCGAGATCGTCCTGCTTCATCTCGTCCATCTTGGATCCCAGGGTCGTCACGGTCAGGCTCTGCGTTTCGCCACGGGTAAAGAGCGCCGATCCGTGGGTCCTCGGCAGCACGCCGACTTCCGACCAGATGGGCCGGATATCGTCCATGCCCCGGCCGTCGACGCGCACGCCTTCGTTCTTGATCATGTCATGCATGTCGGCGCTCTGCACGTCCCGCACCAGGTCGCGAATGATGTTCTCGCTGTCCGGATAGGCTTCCGCCAGCTCTTCGACGGCCAGGTCGGCCGCGCGGCCGAAACAGTCTCCGCGCGCCTTCTTCTCCCGGGTCCGGTTGCCCTCTTGCACGAGGGGAAGGGCGATCTCGCGCACCTTGTCGGCGAGCTCGGCATCCGTCTTGGGCGAATCGTACGACCGCCGCTCCGGCGCGCCGACCATCTGGCGAAGCTCCTCGATCTTCTCGATAACCGCCTTGATGTTCTCGTGGCAGAGCAGGATCGCATCGGTCAGGTCGTCTTCCGAGATCTCGTGGGCGCTGCCTTCCAGCGACATGATGTGGTCCGGCGTGCCGGTCACCACGAAATCCAGGTCGCTGTCCTCCAGGTCGCTGTAGGTCGGATTGACGACGAATTCGCCCTCGACCCGTCCCATGCGGATGGCGGCCAGCGGCGCCTTGACGGGAATGTCCGAGATATGCAGGGCCGCGGCAGCGCCGATGACGCCCAGGATGTCGTGGTCGTTTTCCATGTCCGTCGACAGCACGATAATGGAAACCTGCGTCTCGTAGAAGTAGTCCTTGGGGAATAGGGGACGGATGGCATGATCGACCTGCCGACCGCTCAGGATCTCTTTCTCCGAAGGAGGTCCTTCTCTGCGAAGCCGGGCGCCGGGAATGCGTCCCGCCGCGTACATCCGCTCGCGGTAGTCTACCATCAACGGAAGGTAGTCGCGCCCTTCCACGTACTTGCTTTCTGAAACGACGTTGGCCAGAATCACACTCTCGCCATACTGCACCCATACGGATGAATCCGCCTGCTTGGCGACCTTACCGGTTTCGAGGGACAGCGTCCTGCCAGCCAGTTCAAGTTCTACACGATGAGCCATAATACTTGGTCTTCTCCTTAAATCGTCGACAGATGGCGGTCTGTGCCGCCACCAGTGGGTCGTACATCATCAATGGAACATACTTCATCAGTAAATCTTACTTCATCGGGTCCTGTCCGTCTATCCGCGGATACCCAGATCCTTGATCAGTTTTCGATACCGATCCAGGTCATTCTTGCGCAGGTAGGAAAGCAGCCGGCGCCGGCGGCCAACGATCTTGAGCAGGCCGCGCAACGAATGGTGGTCTTTCTTGTGGACTTTGAAATGCTCCGTCAGCTCGGTGATCCGGGCGGTCATGAGGGCGATTTGCGCCTCGGGCGATCCCGTATCCTTCTCGTGACGTCCGTGATCGGCAAGGATCTGCTCTTTCTGTTCTTTCTCAATGCTCACTAACGATCTCCTTGAATGGATTGACTGTGACCGGTTCCCTGGTGGCCCGGGGGCGCCACGGGCGCCGCCCGTTTCGATCACGCTTTCAACATGTTGTACGTCGTATATACGTCCTTTGAAATCTGGTCTTTGAGCGCTTCGACGGTCTCGAACCTCTTCTCGTCCCGGATACGCTCGACGAATTCCACCCGGATGGACTGGTTGTAAAGGTCCCCTTCGAAATCCAGGATGTGCACCTCGCAGTGTTCGACCTCCTGGCCGAAAGTGGGCCGGACGCCGATGTTCATCACGCCGTTGAGCACCCTCTCTCCCAGGCCCACGCGAACCGCGTATACCCCCCGCCTGGGGATCAGGGTGTCGGGATCGTGCGGTTCCAGGTTTGCGGTGGGAAACCGCAAGGCGCTCCCTCGTCCGTCCCCGCGGATCACGGTGCCGGTGATCGAGTAGGGATGGCCGAGCAGTCGCTCGGCGTCGTGGATTTCTCCTTCTGACAGGACAGCTCGGATCCGGCTGCTGTTTACCGGGCTCCCCTCCACCTGAATCGGTTGTACGACATGGACCGCAAAACCGTATCGCGCGCTCAGCCGGTCCAGCAGCAACCGGTCTCCCCGTCCGTGTCTTCCGAAATTGTGGCTGTAGCCTACGACGATCTCCCGTATATCCAGTGTGTCTACATACGACGCTTTAACGTAGGATTCCGCCTCGATCCGGGCAAACGCGTCCGTAAAGGGGATGACGAGCACGGTATCGATTTCGAATTGCGACAAAAGCTCCAGTTTCCGGTCCGTCGGCGTCAGAATCGGCAGTGACGGTTTTCTGCCGACGACCAGTTGCGGATGTGGATCGAAGGTCACGACCATGCAGGGAGCGCGCAGGGCTTCCGACCGGTCTATCGCCCGCTCGATGATTACGCCGTGCCCCAGGTGGACCCCGTCGAAGTTGCCGACGGCGATTACGGCCCGGGGATAGCGGGTTGCGGCTTCCTCAACGGAGCGAAGGACCTTCATCGGCCTTCGTCGTCTCCCTGGTCCGCCTGTATCCGGTCCGCCGGCACATGGTCCGCCTTTACTTGGTCCGCCTGGCTACCGGATTCGTTGTCCGTGGTTTCTATGCTCCTCATGACATTGGAAATACGCTGTGCGTAGTCGAACGACTCGTCGTACCGGAAGAGCAGTTCCGGAATGTGCCTCAGCTTGATCCTCCGGCCGAGCTGCGTCCGTATATACCCCTTCGCCCGTTCGAGTCCCTCCAGACTCGCTTTCTGATCCTCCTGCGTACCGAGCACGCTGAAATAGACCCGCGCGTGCCTAAGGTCGACCGAAACGTCCACGGAGGTCACCGTCACGAATCCGATTCGGGGGTCCTTCATCTCGTGCTGAATGATCTGGCTGACTTCCTGTTTGACCAGGTCAGCCACCCGTGCCGTTCGACGGTGTGCCATTTACCGCTCCTGGGCCCCTAGTACCACTCGAATGTGTGATCCAGTACCAGCAGCCTGGGTTCCGCCTGGACCAGATTCAGCACCTGCCGCAGCGTCCGGTCGACGTAACCTTTCTCTTCTGAAACCATCGCGAGTCCCAGGGTGGCCCGCTGCCAGAGCGACTGGTGCTCCACCTCGGCGACCGACACGTTGAATCGATTTCGGATCCGGTCCTTCAGCCCCTTGATCACCTGCCTCTTGGCCTTCAGCGAGCGGCTCTCGGGCAGAAACAGGTCGATTCGGCACAGCCCTACGATCATGATTCAATCAACGCGTCTGCAGTTGCCGGGCGACTTCCCGGGTCTCGTAAACCTCGATGGTATCGTCCTGCTTGATGTCCTGGAACCCGTCGACGGTCAGCCCGCATTCGAATCCGGATTGAACTTCGCGAACGTCCTCCTTGAACCGGCGCAGCGATCCGACCGTACTCTCGTAGACGACGATTCCGTCGCGAATGAGCCGGATGTTGGCGTTTCGGGTCACGTTGCCGGACTGGACGTAGCAGCCCGCGATCGTTCCCACGCGCGGCGCCCTGAAAATCTCTCTCACTTCCACTACGCCCACGACCTGTTCTTCGATATCCGGTTTCAACATGCCTTCCAGGGCGTCCGTGACGTCCTGGATGACACGATAGATGATGTCGTACAGGCGTATGTCGACTTTCTCCCGCTCGGCCAGCGCCCTCGCCTGGGCGTTGGGCCGTACGTGAAATCCGATGATGATGGCGTTGGACGCCGTGGCGAGCAGGACGTCGGATTCGTTGATGGCCCCGATGCCGGTGTGGATGATCCGTATCTTGACCTCGTCGTTCTCGAGGCGCAGCAGCGAATCGCTCAACGCTTCCACGGAACCGCCCACGTCGCCCTTGACGATGACGGGCAGTTCCTGGATCTCGCCTTCCTTGATCTGGTCGTATATGTCTTCCAGGGTGATCGGCCTGGCCTGGCGGAACTCGTGCTCCCTGCGCATCTGCCGGCGCCGGTTGCCGATTTCTCTCGCCAGCGATTCCGATTCCACGACGGCGAAGGAGTCGCCGACCTGGGGCATGCCCGAGAATCCCATGATCTGAACGGGTACCGACGGTCCCGCGTCCCCGATCCGCGCGCCTCTTTCGTTGAGCAGCGCCCTGACCCGGCCGCTGAACTGGCCCGCCACGAAAGCGTCGCCGACGCGCAGCGTGCCCTGCTGGATGAGGACGGTGGCGAGCGTTCCGCGGCCGCGGTCCAGTTCCGCCTCCACGACCACGCCCTGCGCCCGCCTGTCGGGGTTCGCTTTCAAGTCCAGCATCTCCGACTGCAGCAGCACCATTTCCAGGATGTGGTCCACGCCCGCTCCGGTCAGGGCCGACACTTCGCAGGCAATGACGTCGCCGCCCCAGTCTTCCACGAGAAGACCGCGCTGGCTCAGTTGTTCCTTGATGCGGTCGGGACGGGCCGTTTCGAGATCCATCTTGTTCAGCGCGATGATGATGGGGACTTCGGCGGCCTTGGCGTGGTCGATGGCCTCGATGGTCTGCGGCATGACTTCCTCGTCCGCCGCGACCACAAGGATGACGATGTCGGTCACCTGCGTGCCCCGGGCGCGCATGGCGGAGAAGGCCTCGTGACCCGGTGTATCCAGGAAAGTGATCTGCCCGCTTTCCAGGTCGACTTCGTAGGCGCCGATATGCTGCGTGATGCCCCCGGCCTCGCCGGCGATCACGTTGCTCTTGCGGATATAGTCGAGGAGGGAGGTCTTTCCGTGGTCCACATGTCCCATGATGGTGACGACCGGGGGACGGGACACGAGGACGCCCTCGTCCTCCTCTTCTTCTTCTTCGATATATTCGAGGCCGTACTCGGACTGCTCTTCGATCTCGAAACCGAACTCGGACGCGACGGTCATCAGGGTATCCATGTCCAGCCGCTGGTTGATCGTGATCATGAGTCCGAGTTGCAGGCATTTCGAGACGATTTCCGTCGGGGTGACGGAAAGATGCTCGGCCAGCTCACCGGCCGAAATGAACTCGGGTACCCGTATGACGCTCAAGGCCTCGTCGTCGGCTTCCCCCTCTTCCCGGTCGCCCCGGCGCCGGCGGCGGCGCGTGCGGGTGCTGTCCATCTGCGCGATGGTCCGGCGCACGCTGGCTTCCACTTCCTTCTGGTCGACCTTCGCCTTCTTTTTCTTCTTGGATCGGCGGCGGCGCCCGCGTACGTCCCCATCACCCTTTTCCACCCGGGTGGTGGAGGCTCCGTCCTTCCTGGCCGGTTTTCCCGCTTCGGCCTTCGGCCGGGCCCGGCCCGGACCCTCCTTCACGGCCTTCGGCTTGGGTTTAGTCTCCGACGCGGCCATCTTCCTCTTGCGGTCCTGTTCCTCCCGGGCCGCCAGTTTTTCCTGCTCGAACCGCATGTTGACGTCGAGGACCATCTTCTCGTCCATGACGCTCATATGGCTCTTGACCGTGTGGTTCAGATCACGAAGCATCTGGACGAGCGCGTTGCTCGATATGTTGTACTGCTTGGCTACTTCGTAGATTCTCTTTGACGCCATAAGTCTAATCGTTTCCTTCCGGAGACGCTTTCTTCAACATTCCGCTCGCCAGGTGCCGGTCCGAAATGGACAGCACCGCCATGGGCGCACGGTCCAGGCACGCGCCCAGTTCCAAACGGGTATGACATTCGAGTACGGGTACGCCCCGGGCACCGGCCAGTCTTCTGAAAGAACGCTTCGTCCCCTCGGAGGCATCCCCGGCCAGGATGACGAGCCGGGACTTCCCGCCGTGAATGGACTTCTTGACGGCTTCCGCGCCTCCCCTTACCTGGCCGGCGCGCACGCCGAGGCCCAGGAGTCCGGTCACGGAGGGTTGATCAATTCGCTGCGTCACTGAAGTTCCCCTGCTTTTCACTGAACCGCCGTCATGATTTTATCGGCCGTCACGCCGCCGATCCCGGAAATTTCCTGCAGGTCGTCGGCGGTGGCCTGTTGCAGGGACTCCACCGTCGTGTAGCCGGCGTCTTCCAGCTTCTGGCGCAGCTTCTCGGAAATGCCGTCGATATCGGCGAGCGACCCGGCTTCTTCCCCTTCGCTGTCGTCCGCGCCGAAGGTCTCGGAAATGAGCTGCTTCTCGAGATCGGAGCGCTTGATCAGGTCGATGTTCCATCCGGTAAGCTTGACCGCGAGCCGGGCGTTCTGGCCCGCCTTTCCGATGGCCAGAGAGAGTTGGTCATCCTCGACGACCACGCGCATGTCCTTCTTCTCGATGTCCAGGATCTGCACCTGGGCCACTTCGGCGGGACGGAGTGCCTGAGTCACGAAAGCCGACGGATCGTTGCTCCACGGCACGATGTCGATCCGCTCGTTGTTGAGCTCGCGGACGACCGCCTGTACCCGCGTGCCCTTCATGCCCACGCACGCGCCGACGGCGTCGACCCGGTCGTCGTGTGAAAGGACGGCGATCTTGGACCGGTCGCCCGGCTCCCGCGCGGACGCCTTGATTTCCACGATACCCTCGTGGATCTCCGGCACCTCCATACGGAACAGCAGTTCCAGGAAAGCCTCGCAGCTCCGCGAAAGAATGACCTGCGGGCCCTTTATGGCGTTCTGCACGTCGAGGATGAAGGCGCGGATGGTCTCGCCCTGCCGGTACCTTTCCCGCCGTATCTGCTCGCGCCACGGCAGCAGCGCCTCGGTGCGCTCGATCTTGACGATGATATTGCCGCGGTCCACCTGCTGCACGCTGCCGATTACGATCTCGTTGACCCGGTCCTTGTACAGCTCGTAGACGTTTTCACGCTCCGCCTCGCGTACGCGCTGCACGACGACCTGCTTGACCGCCTGTATCGCGTTGCGGCCGAACTCATCGAAGGCCAGGGCCTGCTCGACGCTTCCGCCCAGTTCCGCCTCCGGGTCGATCCCCTGCGCAGTCTCTAGACTGACCTGCGTCTCGGGATCCTCCACCTCGTCCACGACGTCCCAGACCGCCGCCATTTCGATCGTCCCCAGCTTTTCGTCGATCCGCACCTGAACGTTGTCGTCGCCCGTGCCGAACCGCTTCTTGGCCGCCGTGATCAGGCCGGTCTTCACCGTATCCCAGACCACATCACGCTCCACGTTTTTCTCTCGTATGATCTGCGCCAGCGCCTCAATGACCTCGTAGTTCATTACCTGGTGCTCCCTCTCCTAACCATTGTCCCAACCATGTTCCAGTTCCCGGTGGGCTTTCCGGATGCTTGCGACGGGTATGCGATGCTTCTCCCCCTCGCAGACGATTTCTACCGTACCGCCCTCGATGCCTTCGAGCAGGCCTACCCGCGTGACCGATCCGCCGTTCCCGTCCGCGGATACGACCTTGATCCGCTTTCCCAGGGCCCTGCGGAAGTCTCTTTCCGTCTTGAACGGCCGGTCCAGACCGGGTGAGGAAACTTCGAGCGTATAGCGGGACGGAACGGGGTCTTCCAGATCGAGCAGGCTGGACAGTTCGCGGTTTACCTGCGCACAGTCGTTGATCGTAACGCCGCCCGGCTTGTCGATCAACAGCCTGAGGACGTAACTTCCCTGCCTTCCCGCCAGTTCCAGATCCACCAGTTCGAACCCGGCTTCGTCGACGATCGGACCGGCGAGCGACGAGACGATCCGGACGATCGAATCGCGGTCAGTTTCCATCGCGTAATTTCGAGTTCCAGCACGAAAAACACACAAAAAAAAGCGGGCACTACTTCGCCCACTTCTGCAGCACCACTCTAATATATGGGGGCACATTAAACCAAGCAAGCAAAAAGTTTTACGTCGATTCCCGGCCCGTTCCGGGCGGCCTGAAAAAAAGTCCTTGGATCACGAAAAGACACAAAATATGTTTAGTCCTGAAGGAACAGGTCAAACGCACGGTCCAGACCGTCCAGGAGACACCGGATGAACAAGGCGGTTTGCTATATCAGGGTCGGTTCGATGGAGACCCGGAAGCATCCCTTTCGAAGGGCGGACCAGGAGAAACGGCTACGCGCCTACTGCGCGGAAAACAACCTCGACATCATGCTGGTGATCCGCGATATCCGTGTCGAAGCGTTCATCCCGCTCGAGGAGCGTCTGGGCGGCCGGGACCTGGTCGATACGATCGAATCGAAGGGCATCCAGCATGTCGTCATCTGGCGGCTCGACCGTCTGTTCAGATCCGCGGCGGAAATGTCGGGCTGCCTCGCGGCCTGGTCCGGCGAAGACATCGCGTGCCACGTGCTTGACCTCGACGGCCGGTCCGTCCGCACCGACCAGGAACCGGGCAAGCTGGTCATGAGCACGCTCAACGTGCTCGCCGGAATGGCCCACGACCTGCCGGCCGAGCGGACGAGGAACCGGATACGGCTGAAGAAGAACA
The DNA here is from genome assembly GCA_009835325.1 of Gemmatimonadota bacterium. Lineage (NCBI taxonomy): Bacteria > Pseudomonadati > Gemmatimonadota > Gemmatimonadota bacterium. The sequence goes on from VXWP01000109.1 coordinate 14,272, forward strand.
ACCGGTTCGTCTATGGCGCAGTCCCCTACGGTTACGACCTGTCCGGCAACCAGTTGGTGCCCAACGCCAGGGAGCAGGAGATTATCCGGAAAGTGAAGCACTGGCGGACCGAAGGCAGGAGCCTGCGCAGCATCGCCGAGGAACTCAACGGGATGGGGATCCCCACCAAGCGCGCCGCGTCGATTTCACGGGAAACCCGATGGTACGCGTCCACGGTCCGGTACCTGCTGAAAAACGAACTCTACCTTGCCGAAGAAGAGGAAGACGGCCCGGCCGGGGAAAAGGACTGAACCGGGGATAAGCTGGACTGGACCGGGACGAGTAGATCTGGACCGGGGGAAGGGCTGAACCCGGGGGATATACGCCAGAGAGGATTCGAACCTCTGACCTACGGCTCCGGAGGCCGTCGCTCTATCCAGCTGAGCTACTGGCGCAAGACTTTCCAGCCCGCAATATAACGGGCGAATGCTCCGCCTGTCAATCCAATTCAAGGGTGGCGTCTGCAACGGGAACCCGGCCGATCGCGCCCCCAATTGCGGGTACAGTGTCGTTGGCTCCGGCGCCCCGGGCGTCGGGTACGGAGAGCCGCCCGGTCGCGCCCCGGGCGTCGGTCGCGTCTACTTCCACTTCGACGAAGGTATTCACCTGCTCCGCCCGTCCCTCGAACCAGCATCTCAGCCCGTGGTCCGTCCGCCCGGTCATCATTCCTTCATCCGATTCCTCCTCGACCAGCACGAGAAGCTTCCTGCCCCTGAATCGGCTGTTATAGGCCGCTGATTTCCGATCGCTCAACGTTCGAAGCAACTGGCTCCGTTCCCGTGCCGTCGGAGGCGGCACCTGGTCCGGCATGCGGGCGGCGCGGGTATGATCCCTTTTGGAATAGGAGAACACGTGGAAATACGCGTAGGGCTGGCGGTCCAGCCAGTCGTACATGCGTTGAAAGGAGGCGTCGGTTTCCCCCGGGAATCCGACCATGACGTCGGCGCCGATACAGATATCCGGCACCGCGTCGACCAGCCGTTCGACCACCTCCCCGGCCTGACCGGCCGTGTAGGTCCGGCGCATGGCCCCAAGCAGTTGGTCGTCGCCGTGTTGCACGGCCAGGTGCGTGTATCGGCAGAGCCTCGGCGCGTGGTTCCCGAACAGGTCGATCAGTTCCCCGTCCACCGCCGTGGGCCAGATGGAACTCAGCCTCAGGCGGGGCAGCGTGGTCCGTTCCAGGATCTGTCGAACAACGTCGTTGAGCGTGACGGGCGTAGGCAGGTCGGTGCCGTATTCTCCGAGATGCACGCCGGTGAGCACGATCTCGGCGTAACCTCTGTCCACCAGGGTCTGAACCTGGCGCATCACGGCGTCTGGAGGCAGGCTTCGATGCCGGCCGCGGGCCCAGGGAATGATGCAGAACGAGCAGAATTGATCGCAGCCGTCCTGGATCTTCAGCGTAGCCCGCGTTCGGTCTTCAAAGGCGGAGACGTCGAGACGCTCGTCGAATTGCGCCATCTCCGCCCTGCGGGTCACCCGGGAGGAGGGAGGGTCACCCGCGCGCATCGTCAGCACGTGGTCGACGAGATCGCCCTTTTCCACGTTGCCGAGGACGAGGTCCACGCCCTCGATTTCCAGGAGCTGGCCGGGATTCGTCTGGGCGTAACAACCCGTGGCGACGACGATGGACGTCGGACCGCGCCCGGTGGTCCGCATGGCCCGCACGGTCCGGACGGCCCGGCGAAGCGCCTGCCGGGCAGACGCATCGGCCTGGTTGGTCACCGTGCAGGTATTGACGACGTAGACATCCGCGGGTCCGTTGAAGGGCACGACATGAAAGCCCCGCAAAACGAACTGCTCGCGAATGGCCTCGGTCTCGTATTGATTCAGACGGCAGCCGAGCGTATGCAAGGCTACCGTCGGCGTATCATGCGCCGGGGCCAAGCCAGGTTGAGTCACGAAAGACCTCTGTCCCGCTGGTCACGGACGGGTGTTTATCCGTCCGCTTCCCCGGTTTTACCGGTGTCCTCGGCTTTGGCGGTGACCTCGGCCTCGGCGGTTTCTTCCGGCTCTGCCGTTTCCTCCACCTCGGCGGTTTCTTCCGTCTCTGCCGTTTCCTCTGCCTCGGCGGTCTCCTCCTCGGCGGCGTCCTCTACCTCGGCGGTTTCCTCCACCTCGGCGGCGTCCCCAGTCGCGGCAGCATCCTCTGCCTTGGCGGTTTTCTCCGCCTTGGAGGCTTTCTCCGCCTTGGCGGTGTCCTCGGCCTTGGCGGCCTCGTCTTTGCCAGCCTCTTCTTCAACGGCCACTACATCGCCGATCACGGTACCCGCCACGGGGTGCTTGCTCAGGTAGTCGTCGATTTCAGCCCGTTCCCTGTCGCGGAAGTAGGCCTTCACGCTGAGCACGACCCGGCGGTTCTTCCCGTCGAATTCGATGACCTTCAGCGGGATTTCCTCGCCTTCCTTGAAAGCATCGCCCGGCCGCTTGATCTCCGGATGATTGAGCTGCGAAATGGGGACGAATCCCTCCACTTCGTGTGAAAGCTCGACGACCACGCCCCGTTCGAGAAGCCGGATGATGACCCCCGTCGTCTCGGTGTTCACCGGATAGACCTCGGCAAGCGAGATCCACGGATCCTCGGAGACCTGCTTGATGCCGAGGGATACGCGCCGGGCTTCGGGATCGATGTTGAGGACCATCACGTCGATCTCTTCACCCTTCCTGACGACCTCGCTGGGGTGCTTGATCCGCCGCGTCCAGGACATGTCGGAGATATGGACCAGCCCGTCAATGCCCTCCTCGATTTCCACGAAGGCGCCGAAAGCGGTGATGTTACGCACGCGTCCACGAACCATGGCGCCCACGTTGTACCGCTCGTTGAGCGACAGCCACGGGTCCGGCTGGGTCTGCTTCATGCCCAGGGAGATCTTCTCATTCTGCTGATCCACCTTGAGGACCATGGCGTCCACGTTCTCGTTGACCGTCACCATCTTCGAAGGGTGGGTCACGTGCTTGGTCCAGGACATTTCGGAGATGTGGATCAGTCCCTCGACGCCCCGTTCGAGTTCCACGAAGGCCCCGTAATCGGTGATGCTGACGACCCGCCCCGTGATGCGCGTACCGACGGGGTATTTCTCCTCGACGTTCGCCCAGGGGTAGGGCTCGAGTTGCTTGAGACCCAGCGAAATCCGTTCGCGTTCCCGGTCGAATTCCAGGATGGCCACGGTAATCTCGCTGCCGATCGTCACCAGTTCGGAAGGATGGCCGATGCGTCCCCAGGAGATATCCGTGATGTGCAACAGTCCGTCGATGCCGCCAAGATCCACGAAAGCTCCGAAATCCGTGATGTTCTTGACCACGCCCTTACGAACCTGGCCGCGGTCGAGTTCGGCGATGATGGCCTGCTTCTGCTTCTCCTTCTCAACCTCGAGCACCACGCGACGGGACACCACGATGTTCCTGCGGCTCTTGTTCAGCTTGATGATCTTGAAGGGAAGTTTTTCTCCGATAAACTGGTCCAGGTTCGGCGTCTGCTTCAACGCCACCTGCGAACCGGGCAGGAAGGCATCCACGCCGAACAGGTCGACCACCAGACCGCCCTTGATGCGCCTCAGGATCTGGCCCTCCACCACGGCGCCTTCCTCGTGGGCGTCCTTGATCTTGTCCCAGACCTTCATGAAATCGGCTTTTTGCTTGGACAGAACGAGCTGCCCTTCCTGGGCTTCGATATCCTCCAGGAAGACCTCGATGTCCTGGCCGATCTCGAGTTCGTCGGGGTCCGTGAACTCGGACAGAGAGATCGCGCCTTCCGACTTGAACCCGACGTCGATGATGACTTCGCCGTTCTCGATCGCGATGACCTGGCCGGGAACGATCTCGCCTTCCACGATGTCCTTCAGGGTCTCGTCATACATCTGGAACATCTGTTCGTATTCTTCGAGTTCCTGTTGATTCAGGTCCTGCTCGTCCACCCACTTGGGCAGCCGGTACGGACGCTTCGGGGAAGCGGGTTCCGTTTCAGCGGCCGGCTTGGCGGTTTCCGCCTCCTCGGCGGTTTCCGTTGCTACGGCCGTCTCCGTCGCCACGGCGGTGTCCGGCTCGGCGGAAGGCTCCGCCGGCCCGTCCTGCTCCGAATCCGTTGCGGGTGGTTCCGCGGATACCTCTTTAGCCGCCTCCGCGAGTTCGGCGGGTGAAGAAGACGCCTCGGTCTCCTCGACCTCGGTGGTCTTCGGTGAGTCCTCTGACATGTCACTCCTCCTTGATGGATGAAAAACACGGACCGCCGACACATCCGGAACGGTCCGCCCGAACAAAAAACGTCCTTCAGCCGGCCATGGAGCTCACCGGCTCAAGTTCCTCGATTTCTCCGTGGGTCAGCGTGCGCCATTTCCCGGCGGGAAGGCCGCCGTCGGCCAGTCCGCCCAGTCGCACCCTGATCAACCGCATCACGGGATGCCCCACCATATCGCACATTCTTCGGATCTGGCGCTTGCGACCCTCGTGCAACACGATCGAAAGCCAGGTGTCGCTCTCCGTGCGCCGGATCGATTCCACGCCGGCCTTCGCCGTGGTCCTGCCGTCCAGCACAACGCCTTCTCTCAGCCTTTGCAGCGTGTCTTCCCGCGGCACGCCCTTTACGAGGACGTGATACTCCTTTTCACAACGGAAACGCGGATGCATCAGCTTGTTTCCCAATGCGCCGTCGTTCGTCAGGAGCAGCAGGCCCTCCGAGTCCCGGTCCAGCCTGCCGACGGGAAAGACGCGTTCCGGGATGTCCCGGATCAACGAGGCCACCGTCGGCCGGCCGAAGGGATCGCTCAACGTGGTCAGGTATCCGGCCGGCTTGTTGAGCAGGTAACATTTCCGGTCCGCCGTTACCTCCAGCGTCCGGTCATCGACCGTCACGATATCCGAATCGGGATGGACCTGCGTGGCCAGGGAAACGACCGTCTCGCCGTTCAGTTTGACCCGGCCGGCCGCGATCATCGCCTCGCTGTGCCTCCGCGAGGCGACGCCCGCCTGGGCCATGTATCTATTCAGTCTCATCGGTGGACACTATTTTCTCATCCGTTCCGTCCGGCGGACTGCCTGACTGTTTAGGCCGCGCGAACAACGATGGGTCCAGCTGTTCTTCCACTTCGTCCAACTCGATATCCTGGTCCTTCAACAGTTCGTTCAACTCGTCCAGCTTGGGCAGGTCCGACAGTTTGTTGAGCCCGAAATACCGGAGGAAATCGCCCGTCGTCGCATAGAGAATCGGTCGGCCGACGCCCTCTCCACGGCCCGCGATGCGTATGAGGTTACGATCCAGCAGCGTCCGAAGCACGCCGTCGACGTTCACCCCTCGGATGGCCTCCACCTCGGACCGGCTGATCGGCTGCTTGTACGCGACGATCGACAGGCATTCCAGGGCGGCCTGGGTGAGCCGCGACGGGATCCTGCCCCGGTAGAGCCGGCGAATCCATTTCGCGTAATCCACCTTGCTGCTGAGCTGGTAGCCGTTGGCCACGTGCCGGATTTCGAAGCCGTGGCCGCCCTGCGCGTACTTCTCGTTCAGGGCTTCGATGCACCCACCAATCAGGTCCTCGCCCACGTCGTCCATAATGCGGCTGAGTTCGGTCAGGCTGAGCGGGGCGTCGCTGGCGAACAGCACGGCTTCCGTGATCGCGCGGTATTCGTCCAGCTGCGCCTCGTCCATGATCAGTTTCTTCTGCATGCCCCGTGCTCCCTCATGACGAGGTACTTACCGAACCGGAAAGGGTCAGCCAGATCTCGCCCAGCGTATCGGTCTGCTCGAAAACCACCCGGTTCTGCCGGATCAGTTCCAGCAGGGCCAGGAAGGTGATGATCAGGAAGGGCCGGGAGAGATCCTCCTGGAAGAGTGCACTGAAGAACAGGTTCTTCTGTCGCTTCAGGTGATCCAGGATATCGTCCATCCGGTCCTCGATCGACAGGGTCTCCCGTTCCACAGTCCGGTCGAAATCGTCTTTTGCGCGGTCCAGCGTGAACTTGAAGGCCTGCAGCAGGTCCCAGAGATTCAGGTTGCCCGCCAGCCGGGTATCGAGCGTTTCCACGCCGTTCAGGTCCTCGTCCGGGTGCTCCGCGGGAGGATGGTAGAACACGTCGGCGTTGCGGTCCTGGTGCTCGTTCAGCACGCCGGCCGCTTCCTTGAACTGCCGGTATTCCAGCAGGCGCTGCACGAGTTCTTCCCGCGGGTCCGCGCCTTCCTCTTCCTCCTCTTCGGACCTGCGGGGCAGGAGCATCTTCGACTTGATGCGCAAGAGCGTCGCCGCCATGAGCAGGTACTCGCTGCCGACTTCGAGATCGAGCAATTTGAGCAACTCGAGATACTGAAGGTACTGCTGCGTGACCAGCGAGATGGGAATATCGTAGATATCCACCTCGTGTTCCCTGATCAGGAACAGCAGGAGGTCCAGCGGTCCTTCGAAGTGTTCGAGCCTTACCTGGTAGGCCATAGCAATTCTTCCGGTTGTTCGTTCTTCAGAAACAAGTAGGGCCGCCAGGAATGATGGTGGATTCCAATGAAGTCTCGAATAAAGTGTATCCTGGTGGGCGCCTTGGGCTTGCGCCGCAGCGCCATATTCACCTCTTCCGGCAGCCTGTCCCCCTTCTTGTTGTTGCACCGCTGGCAGGCGCAGACCATATTCTCCCAGCTGTCCCTACCGCCAAGGTACCTGGGCAGGACGTGATCCACGGTAAGGGGGCCCCTCGTCGTGCTGCAGTACTGGCACTGGTGGCCGTCGCGCTTGAGGATGTTCTTGCGCGACAGCATGATGCCCTTGCTGGGTATGCGGACGAAGTTCACGAGCCGGACGATACTTGGCCGGTCGAACAGCGAGTATACGCCCCGCACCGGGTCCGCATATTTGTCAATGATCTCCGCCTTGCGCAGAAAAACGAGAATGACCGCCCGTCTTGCCGTACATACACTCAAAGGCTCGTAGTTCTGGTTCAGAACGAGGACATGTTCGCTTACCATGCCTTGCACGCCTTTCCGAGACCCCTGTTCCTCCCTTGCGAAACGATCCTGAACCGGTTACGGGAACGATCCCCGCTAAACCTAGACAATGTAGATTTATCAAGGGCTTACGTCAATAGTTTTCTTAGCGGATACGGGCGGGAGGAACGGAGTTTCAGGCACGGTGCCGGTCTGTAGCTTCGCGGCAATTTACGGCTTGATTCCTGACCGGTTCTGGTTATTGTAAGATACGGTTTCGGTTTGTGGTTGTTTATCGTGTTTTAAAGCCAGGGAAACACCAGTCATGAACGTACGTATTAACATACCCATCAATAAGAT
>VXWP01000110.1 GCA_009835325.1 Gemmatimonadota bacterium
ACTTTCGCCTTAAGAAAGCCCGTGAACGCGGGGTCGACGTATGTATCAACCCGGAGAAAGAACCCGATGTGGCCGAAGCAGTGCGCCGGCATTGCATGGCAGACGGTGCGGACCTGGTCATCGAAGCAACCGGCATTCCCGCTGTATATCCGATGGCGCTGACCCTGCCACGCCTCGGCGGACGTCTGCTCGCGCTCGGTTCCCCGCGCGGATCGGTGGAGGTGAGCTTCTTACACGAGGTCCATCTGCGCGAGGTCACGATTCTAGGCGCTCACCAACCTAAAACGCCCGACGAGGCCGACCTGTACTATCCCTGGGGCAAGCGCAGGGACCGCGACCTGGTCCTGCGGCTCATGGGTGAAGGAAAACTGCCGATCGAGGACCTGATCACTCACGAAGCCGACCCCTCTGATTGCCAATCTGTCTACGATATGCTTGCAGATGATCCCAGGGAGGTGCTGGGGGTGGTGTTCAGGTGGGTGTGAGTAGCGACCGGGCGTAAACCACGCCTAGGAACGAATATTACCTGTGCGGCTCTTGGGGTCTGAGGCCCGCCCAGGTTCTGTTTTATCAGTTGGAGTTTTACCCGGGAGACCGCTCCAATCGGGTTTAGATGGATCCCTAATAAACTTAATATGTGCCTGGATTTTCGGTGCCGGTATTCGCTTAACCTGATCTTTGAGGCTCATACTACTCTCCTCGATTACCTTGAAAGGTATGGAACGTTATGTTGATCAAGAATAGCCCTGATTGCCATGACCGTAACGGCTCTACCTACATAATATGACCAATCCGGCTCAGCCGTAGCAATGGGATATTTACGAGTATTGACTTGAATCCCACAGACCAGGCCATACTCATCCACAACAGGACCGCCACTCTGACCTCCCAAACCGGGCGAGCTGGTTTCCATCCAAGCGCGTGCCATATAAGGGAAGTCGACAAAACGACTAACCAGTGCCTCGTTTATAAACTGTGGAAGACTGTCTATATTGTAAAACTCAAACGTCCGGTTATTCCACCTTGGTTGGAAGCCTTCTTCAATGAAGGGATATCCAATTCGGCATAAGAGTTCTCCAGGTAATACTTCCCCGGACCTAAAAACGGGATATTGGTGGTTTGGAGAAGGAGTGTAGCCTTTTAGTTTCCCCCATCCAAAATCAAGTTCTTCATGTATGTACCCGCCATCGAATACAGCCTCTGTCGTTCCGAATTTAGTAGTGTAAGAACTTGGTGGATTTCCTGCTTCCGGGGGTCGACTAATGCAGGTTAATACATGTGCTGCTGTTATGAAATCACCGTCTTCGTTCACGATCAGACCTGCTCCCATGTTCCATGCCACACCTCCGTCTGATTGCAGCCAAGCAGTCAGAATCGGCATGACTATGTTCTCCAGCCGGCCATACGCATTCTGAAACACTTTAGGCTCCCTTCTGGTTGTTACCGTCGTCGTACATCTGGCTGTAATCGGAGGTCCAGTGAGGAAGATTATCAGTCGTATGAAGTAATAGTCGATTTCACAGCTTGCTTGTTCGTAAAGATCGGCCTTGGTTCTACACTTACTGCCCCGACGACCCACGTCCCTATTCCCCGCCACCCCCATTTTCTCCTTGATTGAACCCTGATTTTCCCGTTAGATTAGCGGTCAGGATTCACCCACGCACGGGTAAGTCCGTGAACGCATAACCATCTGTAAAACAGGTATTTATCGATTACCAGAACTGGAGAGGATGCCTCATGACCGTTTCCGTCAAGCTCTTTGCCACACTGAGAAAATACCTGCCCGAGAACGCGGTAAACAAAACGGCGACGATAGAACTCGGCGACGGGGCCAAGGCGAGCGACATCATCGCACAGCTTGACATCCCCGATGGCCATATTCATCTGATTCTGATCGACGGCAAACACTCGGCTGAAGACTCCCCGTTGACGGACGGTGCGGTGGTCAGCTTCTTCCCGCCGATTGCCGGCGGGGCCTAGGGCCGGTGTCCTGCCATACTTATTTCGGATTCAAGCTGGAAGACGCCGTCCGGGGCCTGAAAAGAGCGCTGCGGGACGAGAACATCCCCGTCGTGTCCGTCCGCGAGGTCGATGATCAGGTCGTATTCGCGGTCGATGTCGCATCTGAAACAGGGGAGATCAGCCTGGCCTACCACACCACGAAGACCCATCCTCTGGCCAGGCTGGGTGAGATCCCTGCGATTGAGGTCACGGTCGACGATCACCTGCCCGATGTCAAAACCGTGCTGACCATGGCCTTTTTGAGAGGCGGAGGTTGACCTCATGCGTGCCGGTATCCTGGTTTCCCTTTGCCTATGTATTTCTTCACTCCTGACGACGCCCCTTCCCATGTGGGCGCAAGGCTCCGGGAGCAGTAGTCCAGCCAGTGCGGCCGGTCGGATCACTGTGGCTACTGCCTCCCTGAATCAGCTTTCAGATCTCGACGCCGGTTTCCTGATCCCTGATACCTACAACAGGGTCCAGGAGGCCTACGATCGATATACCAGGGATATTAGGGAAGGCAAATCGACTCGGGATATAGATCGGTCCTATACGGAGTTCGACGCCGCAGTGTCTGAGGCGCGGGAACGGCTGGAACGCGTAAACGAGATCCTGATGTCACCGCTGGAGAAACGGGCGGCGGCCCGGCGGGCGAATGCCCCCGCTATGGTTCCGGATGCCTTCGAGGCGGCCGAGAGACGCCTCGAACGGGCTATTTCGAGGCTGGAAGACGACCGGGTCTCCGATGCCTTCGCAGAAGGACAGGAAGCGGCCATGCTCTACGATGACGCAAGGTCGTCGGTGATCGAGATGTCGCTTATCGGATCTGCCCAAATCGGCCTGGCCGAAGCCGAGAACCAGGACTGGGACCGGTTGGCTCCGGCGTCCTTCACACAGGCCCGCCGGTTGGTGGACGAAGTGACCGGTGCGCTGGATCGTGGGGAACCCCTGTCTGCCGAGCTTCGTAACAAAGCCCAGGCCGCCGATTACGCGGTCCGGCGCGCTATCGAGATTGGGACACAAGTCGATGCGCTCCGCAGCGATCCTGGGAACTGGGAGCGGGTGTTGCTGACACAGGAGGATCTCGTCCGGCAGGCCGCCGACATGGCGGGGGTCTCCGCCGATTTCCTGGCCGATGATCCGCAGGCGATTATGACGGAGAGCCTGCGCACGTTCGCCGCCAGGCAGGACTCCTTAGGCCTCCTGCTCCAGCGGGCAGAGGGGGACGCCGCTGCACTCAGGGCCGAGGTCGATTCCCTGCACCAGGCGATCGAGGAACAGCAGATTCGTCTGTCGTCCATGGTGGAGAGCTATCAACAGGACCTGCAACGGAGAAAAGAGGAGATTGACCGGGAACGCCGCGAACTCAGGGAGTACCTGTACGAGAAGTCCCAACTGGATGCCGCCGCACAGGCCCAGGAGCGATTTTCGGACAGCGAAGCGATCGTAGTGCGAGACGCCGACCGGCTCACGCTGCGGCTCATCGGGCTGTCTTTCCGGGCGGGAAGAACGGAAATACCCGGAGGCGCACGCGGGCTGCTCGAGAAACTTGGGGAGTTCCTCCTGTTGTATCCCCAGACCCACATTGCCGTGGAGGGCCATACCGACGCCACCGGCGCGGAGGAGAAGAACATCACCCTCTCAAAGTCCCGCGCCGATGCGGTCATGCAGTTTCTGGCGGACCGATCCGGTGTTGAAACCGAGCGTATGACATCCTCCGGCCTGGGCAGCGCGCAACCCATCGACAGCAACAATACACGCAGGGGCCGGGAACGGAACCGGCGAATCGACGTGGTACTGACTTTCACCAGAGATCTGTAATAGAATACGCGCCGGCGCACTTACGCACGATGCGAGGCGTCAGGTGCGGGGAGAACGCCAAGGAGAACGCCAAATTGAGCAAAGAAATCGGCAGCGATATGTACGAAGAGATGAAGGAGAAGCTGTTTTCGGCGGTGATCGCGGACGCCCTGGACGCCTGCGGATACCGCGACCAGATCCTCCGGCACGACATCAGGCCCCTGTTTCCGGACGCGGTCGTGGTGGGCCGGGCACTGACCGTCCTGTCCGTCGACGTGTACGACATTCCCGACGAGCCCTACAAGCTGGAACTGGAAGCCGTGGACGCCCTGAAGTCCGGGGACGTGCTCGTGGCGCAGACCAACGGTACGACGCGAAGCAGTCTCTGGGGCGAGCTCCTCTCTACCGCCGCGGAGGCCCGGGGGGCGCGGGGCGCCGTGATCGACGGGTTTACACGGGACTCGCAAGCCATCGCCGACATGGGCTTTCCGCTGTTCGTCCGCGGCATCGCGCCCTATGATTCGAAGGGCAGGAGCGACGTAATCGCCTATAATACGCCCATCGACTGCGGCGGCGTGAAGGTATGTCCGGGCGATCTGGTATTCGGCGACTTCGACGGGGTCGTGATCGTGCCGCGGTCCGTGGAAGAAAAAGTACTCAAAGCGGCGTTCGAAAAAGCAGCCGAAGAAAAAAAGGTCAAGCAGGCCCTGCAGAACGGCATGTCCGCTACCGCCGCCTTCGAGAAGTACGGCATTCTCTGATGGGCGCCCTGGTCGAGTGTGTGCCCAATTTCAGCGAAGGGCGCGATACGGGCATCGTGGAGGCCGTTGCCGCCAGCATCGCCGCCGTCGACGGGGTCCACCTGGCCGGCATGGAAATGGACGGAGATCACAACCGCTCCGTGATCACGTTCATGGGTTCGCCCGAAGATGTCGCCCGGGGCGCTTTCGAGGCATGCAGGACGGCCCGGGACCTCATCGACCTGAGACGCCACCGGGGTGCGCATCCCCGGATCGGTGCCACGGACGTTATCCCCTTCATACCCCTTTCCAGTTACAGCATGGACGACAGCATAACCCTCGCCCGGGACTGTGGCGGGGAGATCGGCCGATCCCTCGGGATTCCGGTGTATTTCTACGGTCACGCCGCCCCTGACGCGCGGCGCGGCGAGCTTCCGGACATACGCCGGGGAGGATTCGAAGGCCTGGTGGAACGAGCCCGACAGGCCCAATTAGCCCAACACGACCAGCAGGAACCGGACCTCGCGCCCGACGCGGGACCGGGCATGGTTCATGCAACCGCCGGCGCCACAGCGGTCGGCGTCCGCGATATCCTTGTCGCCTACAATGTGAACCTGGACACCGACGACGTGCGTGTCGCCCGGACGATCGCGCAGGAGGTCCGGGAGAAGAACGGCGGTCTGCCCGGGGTGCGGGCGCTGGGACTGCTGCTTCCCGGTCGGCACCTCGCCCAGGTATCCATGAACCTGACCGACTACCAACAGACGGACATGGCCCGGGCTTTCGAGGCTGTCGCGCGCCTCGCAGAAGCCCAAGGAGTCGAGGTCCTGGAAAGCGAACTGATCGGACTCGCCCCTCATGACGCCCTGGGCGGCGCGGCGCCCGGGGACCTGCGCATGAAGCCGCTGGATCCAGACAGGTATCTGGAAACCCACACCAGCCGATTCGACTGACGTCGCGCTCCCTTACGTTCGTTGCCCTTTAGGTCTCATCCCCAGGTCAGATCCATATTTTCTTGACTCCGTGTCGCCCTCTTCTTATAATGTTGACTAAATTAGTAAACTAAACCCCGGAGGCCAGGGAGGGCGCATGCGTGTATCGGCCAAGGCGGAGTATGCGTGCAGGGCTGTGCTGGAACTGACAAGATACCACGACAAGGCGGAAGTCATCCATATCAGCGACATCGCCGTCCGCCAATCCATCCCCGAAAAATACCTCGTTCAGATTCTCCTGCAGTTGCAGCGCGCGGGCCTGGTCCGGAGCAAGCGCGGAGCGACCGGCGGCTACTCGCTGGCCAGGACCCCGGGCGAGATTTCGCTGGGCGACGTGATCCGGGCCATGGACGGCGCGCTGATCTCCGTAGAGAGCCTTTCCGGAGACGCCGAGATAACGGACCAGCTGAGCGGCCAGCACGTATTGAAGGACGTTTGGATGGGGGTGCAGGAAAAACTCGGCGAGATCATGGACGGCATCACGTTCGAAGACATTTCCAGGCAGGCGCAGAAGAGCCTGTCCATGTACTACATCTAAGGGTAGCCCGTGGTGTCCGGGAACGGAATATACGACAGCGCGCTCGACCTGATCGGCAACACCCCCCTGGTTCGCCTGAACCGGATCAACCAGGTGTCCGGCGTCGACCTGCTCGCCAAGCTCGAATCGGACAACCCCGGCGGCAGCGTCAAGGACCGCGTCGGCCTGAGCATGATCCTGGACGCTGAGCAGCGCGGCCTGCTCAAGCCGGGCGGCACCATCGTGGAACCGACGAGCGGCAACACGGGACTCGGCCTGAGCATGGTGGCCGCGGTCCGGGGCTACAAGGTCATCCTCGTGATGCCGGACAACATGAGTTCGGAGCGGCGCGTGCTGCTGACCTCCTACGGCGCGGAGCTGGTGCTGACGCCGGGCATGCTGGGCATGGCCGGCGCCGTGCAGAAGGCCGAGGAGATCCTCGCCGAACATACTGACTACTTCATGCCCCAGCAGTTCAAGAACCCTGCCAACGTGGAAATACACCGCAAGACCACGGCCGAGGAGATCTGGGACGCGACCGGCGGTAAAATCGACGCCTTCGTGGCCGCCGTGGGCACCGGGGGTACGCTGACCGGCGTGGGGCAATTCTTGAAGGAGAAGGACGAACGCATCCGCGTGATCGCGGTGGAACCCTCGTTGTCCCCCGTGATATCGGGCAAGCCCGTGGAAAGCCTGGTGCACGCCATCCAGGGCATCGGGGCCGGGTTCGTTCCCGACATCCTGGACCGGTCGATCATTGACGACGTGATGTTGATCGATGACGAGGACGCCTACCAGACGGCCCGTCGTGTGGGCCTGGAGGAAGGACTCCTGGTGGGCATCTCGGCAGGCGCCAACGTCTGCGCCGGCCTCAGGCTGGCGGAGGACATGGGAGAAGGCCGAATCGTAACCATCCTGTGCGATACCGGAGAGAGATACCTGAGCATCCGGGAGTATTTTGAAGGACAGAGCGACTGAGAGGAGGATCCGTTAGATGGCCGTTACCGTTCGCATACCAACCCCGCTGCGCAAGTTGACCGACAACCGGTCCGAGATCGAAATCGACGGCGAAACCGTCGAATCGCTGATCGGAAACATGGAGGCATCCTACCCCGGCATAAAGGATCGCCTCTGTGACGAGTCCGGAAAAGTGCGGCGGTTCATAAACATCTACATCAACGAAGAAGACATCCGGTTTCTGGACGGTACGGACACCGCGGTCAAGGCCGGAGACCGGGTTTCCATCGTGCCTGCCATCGCGGGCGGCATGGGTGGTCCGGGCGGCCAGATCGGTCCAGATGGCCTGGATGGTCCGGCCGGTCTGCGGGACCGCGGCTGATGTCCTCCGTGCGGGTGCGCGTTCCCGCGACCACGGGCAACCTGGGTTCCGGCTACGACTGCGCCGGAATGGCCCTCGGCCTCTACAACACCATCGAGTTTACCGAAACGGAATCGGGCCTGGACGTGGTCGTGGAGGGTGAAGGGGCAGATGCGGTGCCCCTTGACGAAAGCAACCTGTGCATCGTCTCCGCCCGGGCCGTTTTCAATGCCGCGGACTGGCATCCTGCCGGCCTCAAGGCGCGCATGCGCCACGCCATTCCTGTATCACGGGGCCTGGGCAGCAGCGGGGTCGCCATCGTGGCGGGCGCCGTGGCGGCCAATGCCCTCGCGGCCAATGCCCTCGCCGGGCGGCCGCTGGACACGCCTGAACTCCTCCGCATCTCCTCCGACCTGGAAGGGCATCCCGACAATGTCGTACCGTCCCTGCTCGGCGGTCTTTCCGTAAGTGGCGAGCGGGCGGGAACGATCGTATACCAGACCTTTTCCGTGCCCTCCGACCTCAAGGCCGTCGTGGCCATTCCAGAATTCACCCTCGATACGAAGGTAGCCCGCGGCGTACTGCCGGAATCGGTATCCATGGAGGACGCGGTCTACAACCTCTGCAGCGTGGGCCTGTTGGTGGGCGGGATGGCGTCGGGGAATTACGCCCTGCTCCGGGAGGGCATGGCCGACCGCCTGCACCAGCCCTACCGGCAACACCTGGTTCCCGGACTGGCGGAAGTCACCCGGGACGCCCTGGACGCCGGCGCCCACGGCGCGGCCCTCAGCGGCGCCGGACCCACGGCCATTGCCCTGGCCTCGGAAAACCATGAGGGGATCGGGGACGCCATGGTCGATGCCTACGCCCGGCACGGCGTTACCGGACAATACCGGATCCTCCCCATAGACAACGAAGGTTGCCAGGTCCTGCCGGACTGAGCCATGGGCGCTCTCAAAGACATTCGCGTCATCGACCTGACCCGCGTGCTCGCCGGTCCCTTCACGACCATGACCCTGGGCGACCTGGGCGCCGATATCATCAAGGTCGAGCCCTTCGGCGGGGACGAAGCGCGGGGATTCGGCCCGTTCAAAGAGGGCGTGAGCGGCTACTTCGAGAATGTCAACCGGGGCAAGCAGAGCATCGCGATCGATCTGAAGCATCCCGACGGCCGCGAACTGCTCCTCGAATTGATCCGCAAATCGGACGTCCTGGTGGAGAACTTCAGGCCGGGCGTGATGAAGAAGCTCGGACTGGATTACGAAACGCTGCAGGAACGATTCCCCGGCCTTATCTACGCGGCCTGTTCGGGATTCGGGCAGACCGGACCCTACGCCCGGCGCGGGGCCTACGACATGATCATCCAGGGCATGGGCGGCATCGTCAGCATTACCGGCGAACCGGACCGTCCGCCCGTCCGGGTGGGTGTATCCATCGGCGATATTGCTGCCGCCCTCTACGCCTGTATCGGTATCCTCACGGCGCTTTTTACCCGTACGCAGACCGGCAGGGGGCAGATGGTGGACATTGGCATGATGGACTGCCAGGTCGCCCTTCTCGAGAATGCCATCGCCCGGTACGACATGACGGACGCCGTGCCGGAACCGCTCGGTGCCCGGCATCCGTCCATCACGCCCTTCCAGGCCGTCGAGACGAGGGACGGCTGGATCATGATCGCGGCGGGTAACAACGTCCTCTGGAGCCGGCTGTGCGAAGTCATGGGGCGGGAGGACCTGGCAGGCGACGATCGGTTCAGAGACAACAACCTGCGCACCGAGAACCACGGCGAACTGCACGAGATATTGACCGATGTATTTGGGGAAAGCACTTCGGAGGACTGGCTGCGGCGTCTCGACGCGGCCGAGATCCCCTGCGGTCCCATCCAGAACGTGCAGCAGGTCGTGGAGGATCCCCAGGTACTGGCCCGCGAAATGATCGTGAAGATCCTGCATCCCATCGCCGGGCCCCTGCGCGTGGCCGGCTCGCCTCTCAAGCTGTCGGAAACCCCGCCCGAAGTCACCCGGCACGCCCCCGCCCTGGGGGAACACACCAATCAGGTCCTTCAGACGCTGCTCGAGGCGTCATCGGACGACCTGGCGCGGTGGCGCGAGGGCGGCGTGATTAAATAAAAAACCCTCCGGTCGACCGGCTGGCCGCCAGAGGGCTTCTTCTTTCTACTCGTTCAAAGAACCCCGCTCAGCCCAACGCCCTCAGCCCAGCGCCTCGGCCACGAGGTCGCCGACTTCGCTGGTGCTGTATCCCATCCGGCCGGCGTCCATGCTCTTCATCTTGTTGCTTACCACGTCGATGATGGCCCGTTCCACGGCGTCGGCAGCCTGTGTTTCGCCCAACTGTGCCAGCATCATCTGGCAGGAGGCGATGGCCGCGATGGGATTGATGACGTTCTGGTCCGTGTATTTCGGTGCTGAACCGCCGATGGGCTCGAACATGGCGGTGCCTTTGGGGTTGATGTTGCCCCCCGCGGCGATGCCCATGCCGCCCTGGATGATGGCACCGAGGTCGGTGATGATGTCGCCGAACATGTTGGTCGTGACGATGACGTCGAACCACTCGGGGTTCTTTACCATCCACATGCAGGTCGCGTCCACGTGGGCGTAATCGGCCGTGATGCCTGGATATTCCTCGGCGACTTCGTAGAACGTCCGCTCCCAGAGGTCGTGGGCGTAGGTGAGCACGTTGGTCTTGGCGCAGAGCGTCACCTTGTTCTGCTGGTTGCGCGCCTTCGCCGTCTCGAAGGCGAAGCGGACGCATCGCTCCACGCCCTTGCGGGTATTGATGGACTCCTGCACCGCGACCTCGTCGGGCGTGCCCTTCTTGTACACGCCGCCGGCGCCCACGTACAGGTCCTCCGTGTTCTCCCGGACCACGACGAAGTCCACATCCTCGGGACCCTTGTCCTTTAGCGGGCAGTCTACGCCCGGGTACAGCTTGACGGGACGCAGGTTGATATAGAGGTCCAGCTCGAACCGGATGGTCAGGAGGATGCCCTTTTCCAGCAGGCCCGGCGGGCAATCGGGATGTCCGATGGCGCCGAGGTAGATGGCGTCGTAGTGGCCCAGTTCCTGCAGGCCTTCCCGGGGCAGGATCTCTCCCGTCCTCAGGTATCTTTCACCGCCGAAATCGTATTCCGTGAGTTCATAGTCGAATGAGAACTTCTTCGAGGCCGCGTTGAGCACTTTCAGCCCCTCACGCACGACCTCCGGGCCGGTCCCGTCGCCCGGAATGACCGCGATATTATACAAGTGTTCCTCCCGCTATTGAAATGTGGGGTTGGGTTACTCGACGATCAGCCCGCCGTGCCGCGCAACGAGTTGATTGAGGGAATGCAGGTAGGCCTGGATGCTGGCTTTCACGACGTCGGTATCGGAGGCATGGCTGTTGAAGGACTGGTCGTGGAAACCGACGCTGACCTGGACGTGGTGAGCGCCTTCGCGGCCGTTCGACGAGGTCTGGATATCCTTCACGTAGGTGGGCAGCTTGGTGATCCGGTCGACGGCGTTCAGCGCGGCGAGTATCTGGTTGTCGCCCACGCCCGCCTCTTCGATGGTCTCGCCGCTGACGTGGAGGCGAACGCTCGCATCGGCCTGGCCGGAGTGCGAGGAGGTCACCCTGAAATCTTCCAGCAGGTACTGTTCGGGCACTTCTACCGGCGAGTCGGATACGATCCGGTGGAGGTCTTCGTCCGCCACTTCCTTCTGCCGGTCCGCCACGTTCAGAAAGCGCACGTGCACCTTTTCGAACTCTTCCTTCTGGGTCTCGTCGTAGGTGTAGCCCAGTAGCTCGAGCCGGTGCCGCAGGGCGTGCCGTCCGGACCGAGCCGTCAGCACGATGTCGCTCTTCTCGATGCCCACGTCCGACGGGCTCATGATCTCGTAGTTCTCACGGTGCTTCAGGAAGCCGTCCTGGTGAATGCCCGATGAATGGGCGAAGGCGTTGCTGCCCACGATGGCCTTGTTGCGCTGTACGGGCATGTGCATCAGGTCCCGCACCAGCAGGCTCGTGGAGTAGATCTGCGTGGTCTCGATGTCGGTGCGCGCGTCGTAGAAATCCCCGCGCATCTTGACCGCCATGACGATCTCTTCCAGGGAAGCGTTGCCCGCCCGCTCGCCCACGCCGTTCACCGTGCATTCGACCTGGGTCGCGCCGGCCTTGATGGCCGCCAGGGAATTGGCCGTCGCCATGCCCAGGTCGTTGTGGCAGTGCACGCTGACCTTGGCCTTTTCGATGTTCGGCACGGTCGCGATGAGCCGCGAGATCAGATTGCCCCACTGTTCCGGCACGGCGTATCCCACCGTATCGGGGATATTCACCACGGTGGCGCCGGCGTCGATGACGGCCTCGACGGTCTCGCACAGGTAGTCGAAATCGCTCCGGGAGGCGTCCTCGGTCGAATACTCGATGTCCTCGCAGAGTTCCTTCGCGAAGAGGACGGCCTGCACGCCCATGTCCATGATCTGCTGGCGGGACTTGCGGAACTTGTGCTTCAGGTGGGTGTCGGACGTGCCCAGGACGATGTGGATCCGGGGTCTTTTCGCGGGTTTGACGGCCTCGGCCACGGCCACGATGTCCGATTCCACGGCCCTTGCGAGAGCCGTAATCACGGGGCCTTCGACCTGTTCGGCTATGTTCTTGACCGCGGCGAAGTCGCCGGGCGAGGACGCGGCGAAACCGGCTTCGATCACGTCGACGCCGAGCTCGGCAAGCTGGTGCGCGACCTGGATCTTCTCGTCCCGGTTCAGCGAGGCGCCGGGGACCTGCTCCCCGTCACGCAGCGTGGTGTCGAAGATGTCCACTTTTCGCATCGCCGCATGCTCCCGTTCAGTCTCTTTGCGTAACCGATTTTCGCGCCAGCCGACCGGGCGGTCGGGACGTTTTACTTCTTCTCTTCGATCCAGCTCATCATGCTGCGCAGTTGCCGTCCGACTTCCACGATCTTCTTTTCCGATGCGTTGCGCCGGAGGGCGTTCATGACGGGCGCGTTGGCCTGGTTCTCGAGCATCCACTCGCGGGCGAAGGCGCCGGACTGGATTTCGGAGAGAATGCGCTTCATTTCGGCGCGGGTCTCCTCGTTGACGATCCGCGGGCCGCGGGTCAGGTCGCCGAATTCGGCCGTGTTGCTGACGGAATACCGCATGCCTTCGATACCGCCTTCGTACATGAGGTCCACGATGAGCTTCAGTTCGTGCAGGCACTCGAAGTAGGCGACCTCGGGCTGGTACCCCGCCTCGACCAGCGTCTCGAAACCGGCCATGACGAGTTCGGAGGTGCCGCCGCAGAGGACGGACTGTTCGCCGAAGAGATCGGTCTCGGTTTCTTCGCGGAAGGTCGTCTCGATGACCCCGCCCCGGGTGCCGCCGATGCCCTTGGCATAGGCCAGGCCGATGTCCCGGGCGCGGCCCGTGTGGTCCTGGTGGACCGCCAGCAGGCAGGGCACGCCGCCGCCTTCCTCGAAGACCCGGCGTACGAGGTGGCCCGGTCCCTTGGGCGCGACCATGAAGACGTCCACGTTCTCGGGCGGAACGACCTGGTTGAAATGGATGTTGAACCCGTGGGCAAAGGCCAGGGCGTTGCCATCCGCCAGGTTCGGCGCAACGAAGTCATTGAAAAGACGGGACTGAAGCTCGTCGTTGACCAGCATCATGATGATGTCGGCCTCGGCGGCCGCCTGCTCCACGGTACGGGGCTCGAATCCGTCCTCTACGGCCTGGTCCCACGAGCCGCCCTTCCTCAGTCCCACGATGACGTCCAGTCCGGAATCGCGCAGGGAGAGGGCGTGGGCGTGTCCCTGGCTGCCGTAACCGACAACCGCGATAGTCTTGCCGTCCAGTATGCCCAGGTCGGCGTCCTGATCGTAATACAGTCGAGCCATTGGTTCTCCTTCATGCCGTACCTGCGGCCCGGCTTGGTCAGGCCAGGTCGGCGGTGATCTGCTTGCGTTCCCGCTCCCAGACGGGCTGCGGGGCTTCCGGTGACGGGGTGTCCTTGCTGGTCGATTCGCGGGCCAGCGCCACCCGGCCGGTCCGGGCGATCTCCCGCACGCCGAAGGGCCGCACCATGGTGATGATGGCGTCGATCTTGTCCTCGTTGCCCGTGGCTTCCAGCATGATCGTCTTCTGGTTGATGTCGACGATCTTCGCCTTGAAGATATCGGCGATCTGCACGAGTTCCTGTCGCGTGGCCTGGCTGGCGTTCACCTTGATGAGGGCGAGTTCGCGGTTGATGAAGTTCTCTCCGGTGAGATCCACGACCCGGATCACGTCCACCAGGCGGTTCAATTGCTTGATGATCTGTTCGATGATCATCTCGTCGCCCTGCGTGACGATGGTCATGCGCGCCGTGCCGGGCTCCGCGGCTTCGCCGACGGCGATGCTGTCGATGTTGAAACCCCGGCCGCTGAACAGCCCGGAAATGCGGGCCAGGACCCCGAACCGGTTCTCGACCACCATGGATATGGTATGGCGTGCCATGGTTCAATCCACTCCTGCCGGGACCCCGCCCGGCCAAATTCACGTGTTTATTCTTCGATCATTTCGTGGGATGCCGCGCCCGCGGGGATCATGGGATACACGTTGCCTTCTTCGGCGATCACCATGTCGAGCATCACGGGGCGGTCCTTGACCTTGCTGGCCTCGAGCCAGGCGCCTTCCACCTCTTCATCCTTGAAGACTCGAATACCCACGGCGCCGTAGGCCTCCGCCAGTTTCACGAAATCCGGGTTGGAGTCCCGCAGGTCCACTTCAGAGTAACGCTGCGCATAGAACAGCTCCTGCCACTGGCGCACCATGCCGAGGTAGCCGTTGTTCAGCAGCACGATCTTGATGGGCAGGCCGCAGGCCACGGCCGTGGCCATTTCCTGAATGTTCATCTGGATGCTGCCGTCGCCCGAGAACACGATGACCTCTCGGTCCGGGTAGGCGAACTGGGCGCCGATCGCCGCAGGCAGTCCGAAGCCCATGGTGCCGAGCCCGCCGGAAGTGATCATCGACCGGGGGTTCGAGAAGCCGTACCACTGGGCCGCCCACATCTGGTGCTGGCCGACGTCGGTGACCACGTAAGCCTCGCCCTTCGTGAGCTGCCCGATCCGCTCGATGGCGTACTGGGCGCAAAGCGGGAATTGATCCGTATCCTTCTCGACGGTCTCCCGGTCTACACCCTCCAGGCCTTCCTCGTGGAGCCCTATCGTGTTGGCGTAGGTCAGCGGGTGGTCCCGCTTCCATTCCTCGATCTGCTGGAGCCATTCGGCCGTATCGGCCCGCTCCACCAGGGGAACCAACTGCTGCAGCACCCGCTTCACGTCGCCCACGATGGGGAGGTCCACCCGCACGTTCTTGTTGAGGGACGACGGATCGATGTCGATGTGGATCTTCTTCGAATTGGGCGAAAACTCCTCCAGCTTGCCGGTCACCCGGTCGTCGAACCGGGCGCCGATGCAGACCAGGAGGTCGCACATCATCACGGCCGTGTTCGCGTACCAGGTGCCGTGCATGCCGAGCATCTTGAGCGAAAGGGGATCGTTCTCCGGGTAGGCGCCGAGTCCCATCAGCGTGGTCGTCACCGGCGCGTTGAGCTTGCGGGCCAGCGTGCGGATTTCCTCCGACGCCTCCGAGATGATCGCGCCGCCGCCTACGTAAATCACCGGCTTCCTGGCCGAGGTGAGCATTTCCGCCGCCTTGCGGATCTGCTTCGGATGTCCCTCGGTCCGGGGCTTGTACCCGCGGATGTCCGGCCGTTCCGGGTAAGAGAACTCCGCTTCCCCAATCTGGACGTCCTTGGGCACGTCGATCAGGACGGGGCCGGGCCGGCCGGTCGTCGCGATATGGAACGCCTCGGCGAAAACCTGCGCGATATCTTCGGTTTCCTTGATCAGGAAATTGTGCTTCGTGATCGGACGCGTGATGCCCACGGTATCCGATTCCTGAAAGGCGTCGTTTCCGATCAGGTGCACCGGTACCTGGCCCGTGATCACGATCATCGGGATCGAATCCATGTACGCGGTCGCGATGCCGGTGACCGTATTGGTTGCGCCCGGGCCGGAGGAGACGAGGACCACACCGGGCTTGCCGGTCGCCCGCGCATAGCCGTCGGCCATGTGAGTCGCGCCTTGCTCGTGGCGTACGAGGATGTGCCTCAGGTCGGTGGTGCGCTGAATGACGTCATAAGTCGGGATCACTACGCCGCCGGGATACCCGAAGACGATATCGACTCCCTCTTTCTTCAGACACTCTATGACTATTTCAGCACCCGACAGTTTCATCGACCGTCTCCTTATAAAAAGAGGATATCCCGCGCAGGACGCGATCTACCGTTCACGAAACCGGCTGGATTTCGTCGTGTTCAAAACCCAACTTGTGCCTCGTAAAATACGCCAAGAGCGCCTGTTGTCAAGTTAAAACTCTATAGAAACCCCTTGACGAAAAGCCACGATTCTCTTATATGTTCTAGGCTTTGCACCGGGGTCGGAATCCCCGTCTGTTCGACGTTGATCGAGTGTGAATTTCGACGTTTAAACCCGGTGCGGAATACGACGTAAAGCCAGTACGATTACGCCGGATTTCAATCGGAAGTTTTGCGCAACCCATATCCTGGAGGACCGGGTCGATGGCAAGAACGAGACGGCGCATCAGCCGTCGTGAGATGAAAGAAGACCGTTTCATTCTCTGGCTGTACGAGATGAGCAGCGAGATCGACAGGCACTGGAAATCGCTCACCGCGGCCGCCGTCCTGGTGATCGCCTGCGTGGCCGGCTGGTATTACTGGACCAACATGCAGACTGCCGACCTGGTGGAGGCGGGCCAGGTATTCGCGCCGGGTCAGACGGCCATGCAGGACAGCCGCTATGAAGATGCCATTCCCATATTCGAGCGGGTCGTGACCGAATACGGCGGCACTTCAGTAGCCCTCGAGGCGACGATCGAGCTGGCTAATGCCTGTTTTCAGACCGGCGATTTCGAAAAGGCGCGCACCTACTACCAGACCTACCTGGACGAATACGGAAGTCAGGACGCGCATTTCTGGCTGGCCGCCCGCTCGGGATTGGCCGCGTGTGACGAAGAGGAAGAGAAGTACGAAGAGGCGGCCAACCAGTATCTCGCCCTGGCGGACGAAGATCCGGATAGCTATCTGGCCCCCGGTTTTCTCCTGGATGCCGCGCGATGTTTCGGGGCCGCCGACCAGAAGGACCAGGCACGGGCCCTGTACGACCGGGTGGTTGAGAATTACGAATCGACGCCCTATGCCCGGGATGCCCGTATCGCGCTGACCGCGCTCTAGCCTTTCGTGGCCGGAATGCTCACCCGGCCCGGCTCCTGTGCTCGCCCATACCGGCGCCTGTGCTCACCTTGCGTTGACCGCGCGCTAACGGAGATCGCGTGAAGGTTACCAACTTTGCCCCCGGACCCACGCCGGTTCCCGACCGGGTCGTCCGGAAGATGTCGGCACCGATCCTCACCCACCGTTCCACCGAATTCAGCGACCTGCTCAGGCAAGTCGCCTCAGGGCTTCAGCACGTTTTCCAGACGGAGAACGACGTGCTCGTGCTCACGGCATCCGGCAGCGGCGCCATGGAGGCCGCGGTCGTCAACCTGCTTTCGCCGGGTGACCGGGTGCTGGCGATCAGCGGCGGTAAATTCGGCGGCAGGTGGGTCGAACTGTGCGCGACCTACGGCATCGACGCCCTGACGCTCGATGTGGAGTGGGGTAAGGCCGCGGATCCCGATGAAGTCGACCGTATCCTGGGGGAACAGGGACCCTTCGAAGCGGTGCTGGCCACCCACAGCGAGACCTCGACGGGCGTGCTCCACGACATCGAAGCCCTGGGCAGGGTCGCCCGCGGTCACGGCTGCTACCTGGTCGTGGATGCCATCAGCGGCCTGGGCGCCAATGAACTAAGGACGGACGACTGGCACGTCGACATCGCCCTCACGGGTTCGCAGAAAGCGCTTATGATCCCGCCCGGACTGGCCTTCATCAGCGTCAGCGAGCGCGCGTGGCAGCGTATCGAAGAAAGCCGCCAGCCTTCCTACTATCTGAACCTGAAACGGGCCAGGGATTCGTTCGCGAAGGGACTTACGCCCTATACGCCGGCCGTATCGCTGCTCATGGGACTGGCCGAGTCGCTGAGGATGATGACGGAACTCGGCCTGGAGGAAATCTACCGGATTCACGAGCGGAACGCCCTGGTGACCCGCGCGGGTGTCGGGGCCCTTGGCCTGGATCTCTTCGCGCGCAGGCCGTCCAACGTGCTGACCTCGGTCGTCATGCCGCCCGGTATCGACGGTTCGGATTTGCTGAAGACGATCAAGCAGGAGTGCGGCGTGACCATCGCCAACGGGATGGATCACTACAGGGGCAAGTACATACGCATCGCCCACCTGGGCTACAACGTGGCCCCGTCGGACATGATCGTCGCCCTTACGGCCCTCGAGCACGGGCTCGGCCAGCACGGGTATGCGTTCGAGTCCGGCTCAGGCGTGGCCGCGGCGGAGCGGGTGATTGGGGAGACGGCGTGAGCGGGCAGGACGCCGAACTACTTCTTATCTATCCAGCTCACAGATCTCAATGTTGCTGTCGCTGGTCTCGACCCAGATCCTGGTGCCGCC
The DNA here is from genome assembly GCA_009835325.1 of Gemmatimonadota bacterium. Taxonomy (NCBI): domain Bacteria; kingdom Pseudomonadati; phylum Gemmatimonadota; species Gemmatimonadota bacterium. The sequence continues at coordinate 17,988 of VXWP01000110.1, forward strand.
ACCGTTAAGCATGTACGTAGCGCTAATCTCCCCTTTTTCCTCGTCTTCCTCGTAGCGCTCCTCTTCGAAATCGGACCGAATCTTGTATCGCAGGATGCCTCTGGCTCTGTTGCGGACCTGGATCATCTTCTTCTGCGATTCGACCTTTTTCTTCTGAGCAGCCTGTAATTCTCTCTGTGCTGTCTGCAGATCCCGTTGTAACTCTTGCAGGAGCCGTTGCGCCTCTTCGGCCGACAACTGTACGGCCTCGTTCACACTTTGCGTCAGCTTATCGATAATCTCCTGCAACTTTTCCTCGTCGATCTCTATATCAGACTGATCCAGGTTAATCGACGGTATACCGGGCATTTCGACAACTATAGCTTCGTCTTCACCTTGAGGAGTGCGCAGGTGTACTAAACCGAAACTGTGTCTTTTGTCAACGTGGATCCGCGCTTCGATGGTCGCCTTCGCTTCCGGGTCCACGTAGAGTACGATGTCGCCGCCGGCCGAAACAAGCGAGCTGCCCTTTGATCCATCTGGAGTGATTTCAGCCAGGATCTCGCCGCCCGCGGTACGCGCGTCGATCGATCCCGTTACGTTCAGAAGCTCCAACTCGCCCCCTGCGGTTTTCACCTGCAATTCACCCTTTGCGTCGCGAAGCTCGATATCGCCGCCGGCCGTGGTGATTCGGGCGTTCCCCGACAGTTCGCCGATCTCGATATCGCCGCCGGAGGTCGTGATACGGGCCTTTCCGCCTACGTACTCTATGGTGATGTCCCCACCGGAAGTCTGGGCTTCCAGCGTATTGCCGACGTGCCCGATCCGGATGTCGCCGCCGGAGGTTTGGACGTCCAGGTCAGCCGAGGCCTTCTCGACCCGGATATCGCCCCCCGACGTTTGCAGGTGAACGTCGCCGCCAACCGTGCCCACCCGGATGTCGCCGCCGGACGTGGTCAGCTCAACGTCACCGCCGATATCCCGGAGCGTCACGTCGCCGCCCGAAGTATGGCTTCTCACGTCTCCACCGAGGTTGCCCACAACCTCGATGTCACCTCCGCCGGTGCGCAGGTCCAGGTCGAAATCCGACGGCAGATCGATTTTGAAACGCAGGCCCCTTCTCCGATTCATCGACCATCCCCTGGGGTCGTAATCGACGCGCAGTATGCCCCCTTCGTAACGTATTCTCAGATCATCCGCGCCGCTTGACGGGATGCCTTGAACGTTCACGACCGCTTCGTTCTTACTCCACGTGGAGATCGTGATATCGCCCGCCCGGGTGTTCAGGTCGAGCCGGCCGTCACTTTCCACCTGGAAGGTCTCCATCCGGTTCCCCGTAGCCCGGTTCTGATCCTCCGCGAGCGCCAGGGCTTGCTGCGCCAGGGCTTGCTGCGCAAACAGCAAGACGCCGAAGGTACATATCCCTAATTTCATGGTAAATTTCATGATCGCTTCTCCTTGGTCGGCCGCATTCATTTACGGTGCGGTCAGATTGCTCAGCACGGTCCTTGCCTTCGTGCGGATGTAAGCGTTTTCGTCCAGCACCATCCTGGTCCTGAGTACACTTTCCAGCTGTTCGTCGAATGAGGCCGGCACCTGCTCCTGCAGCCGGTTGATCGCGTTTATTCTCAGGGCCGGGTTTTCATCGAATACCAGCGTGTGGATCGTGGCGTCCCTGATTTCCTCGTCGAAGGGATATCGGGCAAGCGCGTTGAATGCCTCGCCGCGGACGCCGGCGTTCGAGTCGGTCTTCAGGGCCGTGATCAGGGCGTCCCTGATCTCGTGATCCGAATGAAGGCGTTCAGAAGCACTCACGGCGTTCACGGCCCGAAGCCTGACCCCGGGATTCTGCTCATTCAGCACGGCGAAGGTGAGTACGCGTTGTATCTCCGGATCATCGATCGGTCCTATGATCTGTACGGGGCGGACGGCTTCGAACCGGAGTCCCAGCGTGCCGTCGGGCACATCTGAATCCACGAACCGGACATTGGATATGGCCACGTCGTCGTTGGTCAACAGGTCCGTCTGGCCCATGCCCGGCGCCGCAAATCCTAGCGTCCGGTCTCCCTGGAAAGCCAGGAAGTAACCGCCTGCCAGGCCGATCACCAGCAGCAGTGCACCTCCAAACACCGTTCGGTATTGGGGAAGAACACTGGTCGTAAGTCCTTGCAGGCCATCGACAAATCGACTCATCCATCCATTGGAAAATCGATTTTCAGCGCGACCGAGTGTTAAGTTGGACCACAGGCTGCCGCGGGCATCGAGCAGGTCAGTTTCTCCAGGCCTTGCAGGTGCGGCCTGATCCATGATCATCCTGAATCGATCCAGTTCCGCCTGGTACGCCCGGCACTGGTCGCAATCCTCGAGATGGCTGTCCAGCGCTCGCTGATCCGTATCGGACAATTCACCGTACTGGGAGAGTTCCAGCCATTTCTCCCACTTTGCGTGAGATCGATCCTTGTCTTCTTTCATGTTCGTATGTCCTCGAGTTGACTGCGCATCCGCCTGGTGGCGTCGAATAGGTATTTCTTCACGGTGCCTTCGGCGCATTCCATGATGCCTGCGATTTCCCTCAGCTTGAATCCCTCGTGGTGACGCAGCACGAACACGGTTCGCAGCCGGGGCGAAAGGGTGCTGACG
>VXWP01000111.1 GCA_009835325.1 Gemmatimonadota bacterium
CCACAACCCGTCCGACTGGAACCATGCGACGCACCGCACTCTTCTTCATACTTCCGGTACTCGTATTTCTGGCAACTCCCGACACAGCCGTTTCACAGGTTGAAGCTGTCGTGGACGAAGGCCGGGAACAGATCGCCGCGTCCGTCGAGGAGTTGTTGATCGCGCCGTGCTGCTGGCGCGCTCCGCTGAGCCAGCACTACTCGGGTACCGCGGAAAGGATGAAAGAGGATCTTCGGGAAATGCTCGCAAACGGGAGGACGCAAGAAGAGATCCTCGATCATTACAAGGCCAAGTACGGAGAACGCATCCTTTCCTCCCCGCCCAATGCCGGATTCAACCGGCTGGCCTATCTCTTCACGCCGCTCATGTTCCTCGTCGGCGGCGGGGTCATCTTCATCACGCTGCGCCGGTGGCGGACCGGACGGCTGAGTCGCGGTGATGCCGAAGGTTCCGCAAGTACAGGCACCGATCCCCGGCACAGAGACCGCATCGACGCCGAACTGAACGCCTACGACTGAACGACCGCCAGTTAACGCCAGCGACCATTACAGCTTTCGATCTCTTTCCAGGCTCTGCCGCTCCGCCCAGGCCTCGCCTTCGCCGTAACTTTCGAAGATATCCTCCAACAGCACTTCCAGCGCGGGGCTGAAGTACCGGCCGCGCCGCCAGGCCACGCCGATGTCCCGGCTGAATTCGAAGCCCTCGACGACAACCTCGCGAAGCGTGCCCGTCGCGATGGATTCCTGAACTGTCAATGAAGGCAGGAAGGAGATCCCCACCCCCGCCTCCACCAGATTCCGCATGGCCTCCGGACTGCGCATTTCCATGACGACGCGCGGCGATACGCCCACCTCGGTGAATCGTTCGTCCACGATCCGCCGCGACACGGAATCCTCGTGGAAGAGGATCAGCGGCTGTTCCGCCACCTCCGTCAGCGCGACCGACTTCCGGCCGGCGAAGGGATGGCCGCCGCCGACCACGAGCGGCATGGAATCATGGTAGATGGACATGGTCTCGATACGGGGATGGGTATAAGGCAGGGTGATCAGGGCGAACTCCGACCGGTTGGCCAGGAGTTCCTCCACCAGGTACTGGGAGGGCGAGACGTGCACGGACAGTTCCAGCTCCGGATACCGCTCCACGTAGCGCTTGAGGATGTCGGTGAGCAGGTAGGTCACCGCGGCGTCGGTGGCGCCGAAGGCGAATCCCTCGCCGGGCAGGACGTCCCCGCTGGCCAGGCGGTTCTCCGCCTCCTCGGCCAGATCCTGGATGCGGACGGCGTAGTCTACCAGCGCCCGGCCTTCCATGGTCAGTGAAACGTGACGGCTTCCCCGGTTGAACAGCTTCACGCCCAGCATATCTTCCAGTTCCCGCACGCCGTTGCTTACCGTGGGCTGCGTAACGTGCATGTCCCGGGCCGCCCGGGAGAAACTCTCGCGCCGCGCGACGGCCAGGAAATACTGCAGGTAGTACAGGTTCATGGTGTTTGCTCCTTTAACTATAGATAACGTCTATAGATAATATAACAATTATTTATTTGAGTTATATGAAATTCGGAGTTTCTTATTGCGATAGATGTTTACGAGGTCCCATTGAGCATTTCAATCATTCTTCAATACTCCGGGAGCGCGTGACGCGGTGCGCGTGACAGGTGCGTGTGAAGCGTGTGCATGACGCGGGCCCGGTGACGGAAGGAAAGCGGGGAAAACATGAGCAGCAAAGTCAGAGTGGCCATCGTCGGCGTGGGCAACTGCGCCTCGTCCCTGGTGCAGGGCGTGGAGTACTACCGCAGCGCCGCGCAGGACGAGTTCATTCCGGGCCTGATGCACGCCAACCTGGGCGGTTACCACATCAGTGACGTTGAGTTCTCGGCCGCCTTCGACGTGGGCGCGGACAAGGTGGGCAAGGACCTCAGCGAGGCCATTTTCGCCCATCCGAACAACACGGTGAAGTTCGCCGACGTGCCGAACCTGGGCGTGCCAGTGCAGCGGGGCATGACCCACGACGGTCTGGGCAAGTATCTCAGCGAGGTCATCGAGAAAGACGCGGGCGACACCGTCGACGTGGTCGAGGTGCTCAAGGACACGAAGACAGACGTGGTGGTGAGCTACCTGCCCGTGGGCAGCGAGGAAGCCACGAAGTGGTACGTGGAGCAGATCCTGCAGGCCGGATGCGGCTTCGTGAACTGCGTCCCGGTCTTCATCGCGAGCACGGGACACTGGCCGGAGCGGTTCCGCAAGCACGGCCTGCCCATCATCGGCGACGACATCAAGTCCCAGGTGGGCGCCACCATTACCCACCGCGTGCTGACGCGCCTGTTCGCGGACCGCGGCGTCAAGGTCCTGCGCTCCTATCAGCTCAACTTCGGCGGCAACACCGATTTCTACAACATGCTGGAGCGCTCGCGGCTCGAATCCAAGAAGATCAGCAAGACCAACGCGGTGACGTCCCAGCTCAGCTACGACATGGGCGAGGACAACATCCACGTCGGTCCCAGCGATCACGTGCCGTGGCTCGAAGACCGCAAGTGGTGCCACATCCGCATGGAAGGCGAGACCTTCGGCGGCGTGCCGCTGAACCTCGAACTGAAGCTGGAAGTCTGGGATTCGCCCAATTCGGCCGGCGTCGTCATCGACGCGGTCCGGTGCTGCAAGCTGGCCCTGGACAACGGTCTCAGCGGTCCCCAGCTCGGACCTTCGTCCTACTTCATGAAGTCCCCGCCCGAGCAGTATGCAGACGACGTATGCCGGCGCCTGGTGGAGGAGTTCATCGAGGAGAACGGCAAGCAGACGGCCCAGCCCGCGGAAGTTCCTGCGGAGGCCCCCGCGGAAGCGCCGGTCGAAGCACCTGTTCTCGGCAGCTGACGGAGACCAGGGACTCATGGCCAAGCGCCTTCGCGTCGCCGCCATCTGCACGATCTACTTCCCCGGCGCCCACGCGGACGTCATCGTCTCCAAGTTCCTGAAGGGCTGGTCGGTCGACGAGGGATACTTCGCCCCCGAAGTGGACGTCGTATCCCTCTACATCGACCATGTCCTCGAGAACGACATCGGCCTGCAACTGGCCGAGAAGTTCGGCGTGCCCGTCTACCCGAGCATCCGCCGCGCGCTGCACGCGGGCGGCGACTGCCTCGGTGTGGACGCGGTGCTGCTCATCGGCGAGCACGGCGACTACCCGTGGAACGAGCGGGGCCGCCACATGTATCCGCGGCGGTACTTCTTCGAGCAGATCGCCGGCGTCTTCGCCGAGAGCGGACGCTCCGTACCCGTATTCAGCGACAAGCACCTCGCCTACGACTACCGGGACGCCCAGTGGATGTGGAACCGGGCGGAGGAACTGGACATCCCCCTGATGGCCGGCTCCTCCCTGCCCCTGGCCTGGCGCGATCCCTGGATCGAGTACGAACTGGAAACCAATGTCGAAGAGGCGCTCACCGTGGGGTTCGGCGGCATTGAATCCTACGGCTACCACACCCTTGAGGCGCTGCAGTGCATGGTCGAGCGGCGCATCGGCGGGGAGACGGGCGTGGCTTCGGTGCAGTGCCTGGAAGGCGATGAAATGTGGCGGGCCTGCGACGAGGGCCTGTGGTCGCGGGACCTGATGGATGCGGCCCTCGACACCATACCCTGCAAGCCCGAAGGATCGGCGCGGGATCACGCGAAAGATCCGGCGGTCTTCCTGGTGGAGCGGCGCGACGGGCTGCGGACGACGACCCTCATGCTCGGCGGCTACATCGAGACCTGGGCCTACGCCGCCCGGGTCGACGGCAACGTGCACGGGGCCGTCTTCAACCTGGTCCGCGAGGGCAACCACGCCCACTTCGGCTACCTGTGCGCCAATATCCAGCAGTTCTTCCTGACAGGCGCCGCGCCGTACCCGCCCGAGCGGACGCTGCTGGTCACGGGTATCGTCGACGCCGTGATGAACAGCCGGCACGAAGACCACCGCCGCATCGAAACGCCCTGGCTCGACGTCGCGTATAAATCCTATACGGATATGCCCATACGTCCGATCGCCTCCCAGCCGGAGGGCGGCAGCGTAGACCCCGAAGCGCCGGACATCACGGGCCGGGTGTAATCACGGGCAGCGTTTGAGGGAAGAAGAGTTTGAGGGAAGAGGAACCCATGAACATCGAACCCCGACAGAAGCAGTTCGACTTCGACGGCCCCGAGTCCATCAAGCCCGAGGTCCTGGAGACCTTCCCTTACGAATCCAAGGGCGATCCCCTCGACGTGGATATCGATACGGACGAGTTTACGGCGGTCTGCCCCTGGACGGGGCTGCCCGATTTCGGTGAGGTGATCGTGTCCTACGTGCCGGACGAGCAGGTCCTCGAACTGCGGTCCTACAAGTACTACCTGCTCTCCTACCGGAACGTCGGCATGGTGCAGGAGCACGTCACACGCCGGATCCTCGACGACCTTGTCGCCGCCGTACGGCCGGTCCGCATGACGGTCAGCACCGACTACCGGATCCGGGGCGGCATCCACACGACCTGCACGGCGGAGTACGAGAAGGAATAAAACGGTGCTCGAACCGGGCGTCCGGCAGGTTTTCAGCAGTGTTCGTTGAAGGCCAGCATCAGTCGCTGGGCTACGTCGAGCGCCGTGCGGCCCTCGATGTCATGGCGTTCCAGCATGAACGCCACCTGGCCGTCCTTCATCAGCGCGATCTGCGGCGATGAAGGAAAATACCCCTTGAAGTAATCCCGCGCCTTGCTCGTGGCTTCCAGGTCCATGCCGGCGAAAACCGTGGTAATCCGGTCCGGCTTTTTCCTGTTCTGCAGGGCCATGGCGACGCCCGGCCGGGCATTGGCCGCCGCGCAGCCACAGACGGAATTGACCACGACCAGCGCCGTACCTTCGTGCTCCTCCAACAGCGCGTCCACCTCGTCGGCGGTCTTCAATTCTTCCACGCCCAGGTCCGTCAGTTCCCGGCGCATGGGTTCAACGAGTACGGGATCGTACATGTTGTAGTGCCTCCACGGGTTTTGATGAGCGTCACGATCATTCAGGCGATGATCGTATATTATACCTGCGCGACCTACGATTCAATTCAATTCACTATTAAATGTCAACTTTCGTGCGGCGTCCTCCGGGCGTCCCGCGGTGTCCTCCGGGCGTCCCGCGCGTCCCCCGGGCGTCCCCCTATGCCCGTTCCGCCTGCGACATCTCGAAAGCGGCCTCGAGGGTGCGGTAGGCCAGGCCGGCCGCGTCCAGGGGGTCGTAATCCTCGCGCTGCTGCACCATCATGCTCACTTCCACGGTAATATAATCGTCGTATCCCGCCGCCTGCATGGCGTCCAGGTACTCCACGTAATCGAAATCGCCCTCGCCGGGGATCAGGAACTCGAAGTCCGGCGCCCGGCCCCGCTGGTCCTTCACGTGGGTGTGCACGGTGTGGGGCGCCAGGGCCGCCACGCTTTCCGCCGTGGGCACGCCGGCCACGTCGAAGTGGCTGATATCGTAGTTGAGCTTCAGGTACCCGGAATCTATCTGTTCGAGCAGCCACAGGGTCCGCTCCACGTCGCAGAGGCAGCAGCCGATGTGGGGCTCCATGGCGATGACCACGCCGTGGCATGCGCCGAAATCCACGAGATCGCCCGTCTCGTTCAGCAGTCGGTCCCGCACGTCGGTCCAGTCGTCCGGCCGGCCGCCGGGCGTGGTGTCCAGGCAGGGCACGAGATGGTCCATGGTCAGGTCCGCGCAGAGTTCCACGGTATCCTTGAGCCGTTTCATGTTGGCGGCGTGCAGGCGCACATCGGGCTCGAGGAGGCTGGTGTGCCCGGCGATGGCGGGCATTTCCACGCCGTGCCTTGCGAAGAGGCCGCGTATCCGGCGGCGTTCCTCGGCGTCGAGTGTGCCCAGTTCCGTGACATAGCCCGGGATGACGGTGATTTCGATGCCGTCGTATCCCAGGGACGCCAGGTGGGGTACCGCTTCGTCCAACTCGACGGCCGGCATGCCCCAGGTTGAATAGCCGAGTTTCATGAATTTTCGTTCCGGTTGCCGCTGCGCCGGCCGGCCTTGCCGCGTCTCAAACGCGTGCCAGCCATGTCTCCACGCCGCCGTCTCAGATGCCCAGGCTGTCGTTGATTTCCTGCTGGTAGCCGTTGGTCTCGTCGGCCATGATCTCGTCCATAGTGACGGCCCTGTTCGCCTGTCCTGATTCCATGATGCCGTAGGAGACGGCGACCGAACGCATGCCCATGTAGCCGTCGACCTCGGGCTGCCGGCCTTCGTCGATGGCTTCCGCGAAATCGGCGTACTCGATGGCGATGATCTTGCGGTCCGTTTCCGGGAAGGGAAAACTGTATTTCCACATACGCTCGCCGCCGAACAGCGCCGCGGTCGCCTCGTCCAGTGCGAAGTCCGGCACGAGGTCCAGGAGGGCGTCTCCCTCGATGGTCTTGCCTTCCAGGGCGATGGAGAACGGCTGGCCGGAACGGTCGCCGGGCAGTTCCATCGACCCGGATGAACCGTATATGCCCCGGTGCCAGAACCCCTTGCCGAAGGTCGCGTGCTCTTCCAGGTACTGGCAGACCGCGCCGCTCTGGAAGGTCAGCGTGGCATATGCCGCGTCTTCGGCGGTCACCTCGAATTCCGCGGGCATCTCCGCCTGCCAGTGCTCGTAGACCCCCGCCGGCGAGTTGCGGGAAGCCGTCGCGGGATCTTTGCCCGCCATGTCGTTGTAGCGGATCTTCTCATGGAGTCGCGTCTGGGCGTAGATGTCCGACACCGGACCCATGAAGTACTCCAGGATGTCCGCGAAGTGAACGCCCACGTCGAGCAGCAGGCCGCTGACGTTCTTCAGGTGCCGCCACACCGTGATCAGCATCTTGTTGCTGCCGCCGGCCGTGTTGTGGACCATGTAGCGAGGCGTTCCGATCACGCCGGCGTCCAGCAGGGCCTTGGCGAGCCGGTTTACCGGATCGCGGCGGTAGTTCTCGGCGACCGACAGGATGCGCCCGGCCCCGTCCGTGGCTTCGCGCATGAGGCGGCAGGCGCGGACCGTGAGACCCATGGGCTTCTCCGTCATCACGTCCCATCCCCTGGACGCCGCGTCGGCGCACACCGTGTGATGGAAACGCGGATCGGTGCAGATGTCGACGGCCTGCAGGTCGCTGGCGTCCACTTCGTCCAGACTCGCGACCACCGCGGGACGGATGCCGAAATGGTCTTCGACGTGACCGGCCAGGGATTCGGCGTTCTCCGTCTTCGGGTCGCAGGCCACCACGGGTTCGAACCGGCAGAGGCCCGTACGGTGCAATTCGGCCAGGCCGTAGAGGTGCCGGTGCCCCATGCCGCCGCAGCCCACCAGTCCCAGTCTGATCTTTGACATGTCTGCTCCAGTTTGTCTTGTCGTCAGGTTGAATGAAAATCCGGTAATACGCGTACCTAAGCGGGTCATTCGGAACGATTTGTAAAACGACTTATAATATCGTCCGGATCGCGTGCTGTCAAGGCTCCGGATCGTGTGTTGTCAAGGCTCCGGAGACGGCGAAAACCCGCCTGCCCGGCGTATTCCCCGCTTGTTTTTCATGGTCGTATTCGTTATATTGGACCGTTACCCGAAACCCGGTGACGCGTTTCGTCGGCCGGGTCGTGCAAGAAGCCCAAAGACTTTGTATAAAAGGATAAGAAAACCATGTTGAGACTGATCATTGCCGCGGCCGCGACGGCGGCGCTCACCGCCTTCACCTGGCACAAGCGCAGGCTGATCCGGGCGATGGCGGAAGAACTGCTCGAAAAGGGTATCGAGCTGACCGTCAACAACCGGTTCTGGCCCTCGAAGTCTGATACGGATCTGGACGTGCCGATCGTTTACGTCACCGATGGGGGCTCGAAGTATCACCGGTCCGACTGCCGTTTCCTGAACGGCAATGCCAGGGCCATAGCCGTCGACAAGGCGGAGGAAGAATACGCCCCCTGCGGAACCTGCTGGCCCGCAGCATAAATCCCGCGCGCCCCACCGACCCGGGCTCATACAGTGCAATCCGCCGGTTTCACTCCAGCGCCTGCACCAGGTCGCCGATCAGGTCCTCGGCCGCTTCCAGTCCGGGAGACAGCCGGAGCAGGTTGGGCGCTGTTACCGAGCCGGGCCCCTCGATAGACTGCCGGTGTTCGATCAGGCTTTCCACCCCGCCCAGGCTCGTGGCGTTCCGTATCAACCTGACCTTGCCTGCGACCCGCAGCGCGTCCTCCCGCGTGCCCCTGACCCGCAGGGACAGCATGCCGCCGTACCCATCCATCTGCCGCGTCGCGACGGCGTGTCCCGGGTGATCGGGCAGGCCGGGATAATCGACACCCTCAATCCCCGGATGACCGGCCATCGCCGCGGCTATGGCCTCCGCGTTGGCCACGTGACGCGCCATGCGGCATCCCAGCGATCTCAATCCCCGCAGGACCAGCCAGGCGTTGAAGGGCGAGAGCACGCCGCCGGTGACCGTCCGAACTCGTCGGGCCCGTTCGACCCGGTCTCCGCCTTCACGGAACACCAGCGCACCTCCTTGCACGTCACTGTGGCCGCCCAGGTACTTGGTCATGGAATGCATGGCGATGTCGGCGCCGTGTTGCAGAGGCCGCTGCATCACCGGCGTGGCGAAGGTGTTGTCCACGGCCAGCAGGGCGCCTGCGGCGTGGGCGATGCCGGCCACCGCACCGATGTCGATGACATCCATGGCGGGATTCGACGGGGTCTCCGACCATAGCAGCTCCGTATGGGGCCTCAATGCGCGCCCGACCGCGTCCAGGTCGGTCATGTCCACGTCGCTCACCTCGATGTTCCAGTTCGGCAGGAGTTCCTTGCCGACCGCGCGGGTGACGCTGTACACGTCCCGGTGCATCAGCACGTGGGCGCCCGGTTCGAGCGTCTGCACGCAGCCCGTAACCGCCGCCATGCCCGACGCGTAGACGAGGGACTCCGCTCCGTCCTCGATGGCCGACATGGCTTCTTCCAGCCGGTCCTGGGTCGGGTTGCCCATCCGGATGTAGACGTGGTCGTGCGTCGCCTCGCCCTCCGGCGTGTGCTCGAAGGTGGTCGAGAGGTGCACGGAAGGCGCGATGGCCCCCGATCCGGGTTCCAATCCTCCCCCCGCGTGGACCAGCAGCGTGTCTGGCTTCATGGTCAGCTCCTGTCAAGTTCCGCGCAACAGGATTCATCATCCCGCCCGCCGGGTTCATCCAGGTCCCGGTTCAGCACATAGATTTCCCATTCGCGGCCGTCCGGATCCTCCACCCAGAACTTGTCCTGGTTGCCGTAACAGCAGTCGCAGTCCATCTCTTCCCGGGTTACCAATCCGGTAGCCCTGATCCGTACCAAGTGGCGCAGGACCGTTTCGTGGTCCCGGACCTCGATGCCGAAATGGTTCGCCCCGTCGCCCGCGGCCTTCCCATCCGAGTAAAGGGCCAGGTTCAGGGGGGCGATGGACGGCAGGAACTTGACGTAACCGGGATGGGTCTTCACGGGATCTTCGCCGAACAGTTTCTTGTAGAATGAGACACTCCGTTCCAGGTCACGTACGGGAAACGACAGGTGGATCTTGGGATAATCTGACATGTCTTCCTCCTGAATGGGTATCGGTATTGCGACAGCGTCCATACGGATAAACCGGTTCCTCGTTCAACGACCGGTGATTCAACAACACGCGGTAAGCAGGCGCACCAGGTCGCTTACCCGTTCGGGCCGCACGCGGTAGTAGATATACCGTTCTTCCCGCCGGGACGCCAGTAGATCGGCGCGGCGCAGGACGTCCAGGTGGTGGGACAGGGTCGCCCAGGGCACGCCGAGCGCCTCCTGCAGGTTCCCGACGGTATCGCCCCCTTCGCCCTGGCGGACAAGGTGGTAGAAGATCGCCAGCCGAGTCCGGTGGCTCAGCGCCTTGAACGCTTCGGCGTGTTTCTGTTCGGTCTCGAGAGAGGCTGGGACGAAATCCGCGTTAATCATTTCCATATTTCTAAAAATATTGTAATGAGGTCCACGCGTCAAATCTTTTTTATATCGTCGCCGGTGCCCGATGGGCGCGCACCCCGGTGCTCGATGGACACGCGGGGCATCCGGTTCAGACGCCTTCTTTGTACCTTGACAGCCCGGTGGCACGGGTGCATTTTTTGGATGGTATTCCTCTCCGGTATCCCTGTACAGCAGTGCCAGATCAAGGGAAGGCTGTTGAATGAATCTCAGCCTCAGCCATGTCTTCGACGCGCCCGGTCCCCATCCCAACGGGCTGCAGGCCACTACCGAGGGCCTCTGGATACTGGACCAGGGCGACAACCGGATCAGCCTGCACGATTACCGGGACGGAGCGACGCGCAGGATTTTCGATTCCGACTCCGACCGGGGCAGCGGGATCACCCACAGCGGCATCCACCTCTGGGTGTCGTCCACTTACAGTTGCGAGACCCTGAAGATTGATCCCGGATCTGGCCGGACACTGGAGCGCTACCCCACGCCGGGCGCGAAGAAAACGGGTGCCCACGGCCTGGAGTGGCGGGACGGGGAACTGTGGATGTCGTCGCCCCCGGACGCCACCATCTACCGCATGGACCCCGACGAATGGACCGTGCTGCAGTCCTTCCCCGCGCCGGGCGACCGGCCCCACGGCATCGCGTGGGATAACGGCAGGCTCTGGTGCGTGGAGACCAATCATCGCGCCCTGTTCCTGTACGACCCCGATACGGGCGAGCAACTGGACCGGCTGGACGTGGAGGGACCGGAACCGCACGGGTTCACGCTCTGGCAGAATGAAGTCTGGATCGTGGACGCCACGACAGGCGGCGTTTTTCGCGGCACGCGTTCTTAAAGACACGGCACGACCTGAAAACCATAGGAATCTATCGACGGGAACTAATCATGGACAAGGCACGCATAGGATTCATAGGCACGGGGTGGTGGGCGACGGCCAATCACCTGCCGGTGCTCAGGAAACGGGCGGACGAGGCCGGGGACGTGGAACTGGCGGCCGTCTGCCGGCTCGGGGCGGATGAGCTGCGTCAGGTGCAGGAGGCCTTCGACGTGCCGTACGGGACGGAAGACTACCGCCGGATGCTGGACGAGATCGAACTCGACGGCGTGGTGGTGTCCAGTCCCCATACGCTGCACTTCGAACATGCGGCCGCGGCGCTGGAGCGCGGGTTGCATGTCATGGTCGAAAAGCCCATGTGCACGAAGAGCGCCGACGCCAGGGAACTGGTCCGGCTGGCAGACGAAAAGGGGCTTCACCTGCTCGTTCCCTACGGGTGGCACCACAAGCCCTACATCCAGGAGGCCAAACGGCAGCTCGACGCCGGGGTCGTCGGGAACATCGAATCTGTGCTCTGCCACATGGCCTCCCCCATCCGGGGCCTGCTCCAGGGACTGGACTTCGACCACGAGGCCAACGGCGGGGGCCTCTTCGCGCCCGATCCGGCCACCTGGGCCGATCCCGTGGTGGCCGACGGGGGCTACGGTCACGCGCAGATGTCCCACAGCCTGGGTCTCATGTCCTGGCTCACGGGCCTGATGCCCCGCGAAGTCTTCGCCATGATGACCGAGGCGGATTCCAGGGTGGAGATGTACGACGCCGTGACGGTCCGCTTCGAGGACGGCGTGATCGGTGCGCTGTCGGGGTCGGGAGACATCCCGGAGGGGCAGATGTTCCAGCTCGACATCCGGATCTTCGGCTCGGAGGGCATGCTGCTGCTCGACGTCGAACGCGCCCGCCTTGCGATCCACCGGCACGACAGGCGGGACCAGGTCCACGACGTGGCCCCCGAAGCCGGCGCCTACAGCTGCGAGGGACCGCCGGAGAACTTCGCCGACCTGGTGCTCGGACGGGACGTGGAAAACTATACGCCCGGTTCCGCGGCCATGCGTTCGGTCATGATCCTGGACGCCGCCTACCGTTCGGCGAAGTCCGGCGTCATGGAGCGCGTATGATTCCGCGAGCGGTCCGTGAACGGGGCGTCCTCGAGCGGGTGTAACGCCGTACACTTGTTCTTCGTCAATCTATCCTTGTACTTCTTTTACCGGGATAAGTCATGGCCCAATCGGACCTTCCTCGGGTATCCTTCGAGAAGTTCACCCTGCCGAACGGGTTGCAGGTCATCCTGCACGTGGACCGCAAGCTGCCCGTGGTGCACGTCAACCACTGGTTCCACGTGGGCTCCAAGGTGGAACGGCCCGGCCGGACCGGGTTCGCCCACCTCTTCGAACACCTGATGTTCGAGGGGTCGCAGCACGCGCCGGACGGGTATTTCAAATACATCGAACAGGCGGGCGGCAACTTGCGGGAAGGCGGCGTCAACGGCACCACGAGCAACGACCGCACCAACTATTTCGCCACCGTGCCCTCGGGCAACCTCGAATACGTGCTCTGGCTGGAGTCGGACCGCGTCGCCACGCTGGCGGACGCGCTCACGCGGGAGAACTTCGAGAACCAGCGCGAGGTCGTCCGCAACGAACGGCGGCAGACCACGGAGAACCAGCCCTACGGCCGCTGGTACGAGCTGGTCAACGAGCACCTCTACCCCACCGGCCATCCATATTCCTGGCCCGTCATCGGCCGCCACGAGGACCTGGAAGCGGCCGGGGTCGACGAGGTGGCCGAGTTCTTCCGGACCTATTACACGCCGAACAACCTGTCGCTGGTCATCGCCGGCGATTTCGACAAAGACTTCGCCCGGGACCGCGTAGCCCACTACTACGGCGCGCTTGAACCGGGTCCGCTCCTCGAGCGGCAGCGCCGCTGGGTGCCTGCCCTGGCCGAGGGGAAGATCGTGGAGGTCACCGACCGCGTGCCCCAGGCCCGGGTCCACATGATCTGGCCGGCGCCGCAGCGTTTCGAAGCGGAGGAAACGGCCCTCGACGCGGCCGCGGCCGTGCTGGGCGACGGCCTGTCCTCCCGCCTCGAAAAGCTGCTGGTCTACGACCGGAGGCTGTGCACCGAGGTCAGTGTCTTCAACTACGCCAGGGAGATCTCCGGACTCTTCGGCGTCATCGCGACCGTTCGGCCGGGCTGCGACGTCCGGGAAGTCGAAGACCTGGTCAACGGCCAGATCGCGAGGCTGGCCTCCGGCGGTCCGACCCGGGACGAGGTGGAGCGCGCCCGCACGGTGTGGGAATACCAGTACGTCTCCAGCCTGGAGCGCATCGGCGGTTTCGGCGGCAAGGCGGACCGGTTGAACGAATCGAATACCTACATGAACGACCCGGGGTACTTCCACGTCGAGCACGACCGGTTCCGGAACCTGACCGGTTCGAAGATCGCCGAAGCGGTCAAGCGGTGGCTGGTATCCCGCCACGGCCTGACGCTCAGGTACTACCCCGATACGCTGCCGAAGGCGGTGGCCGGGGTGGCCGGGTCAGGCGCGGCAGTGGACCACGCAGCGGCCCCGGATGGCGTCCTCGACCGGTCCGTGGTCCCGGCGCTCGGGTCGGACACGCCCTTTCAGACACCGGAGGTGCACGAGGACAGGCTGGACAACGGCCTGGAGGTGCTGGTCGTCGAGCACCACGACCTGCCGAAGGTCGCCGTTTCGCTGAACGTGAAGTCCGGCGGCGTGCACGATCCCCCCGACCGGTGCGGGATGGCCCAGCTCATGCTGCAGACCATGGACAAGGGCACGCGGGGTTACGGCGCGCTGGACCTCGACGAGGCCCTGAGCCGGCTGGGCACGGTCATCGGGAAGACCATGTATCTCGAATCGGCCCGGATCGGAATGGACGTGCTGACCGACAAGCTTTCCGCGGCCATGGCCCTTTTCGCCGACGTCGCGCGCAATCCCCTGTTTCCCGAAGAGGAACTGGAGCGGGAACGCCACCGTCACCTGGACCACCTCAAGCAGCAGGCCTCCCATCCCCAGTTCCTCGCCCAGCGGTTGTGCCCCGGGCTGGTGTTCGGCGAGGATCATCCCTATGGCCGGCCGGTGCAGGGCTACGCGTCTTCCGTCGCCGAAATGACCCGATACGAGATCGCCCGGGCCTACGAGGAGAACTGGCGGCCGGACCAGTCCGCCCTGGTGTTCGTGGGCGACATTACCCGCGACCAGGCGATGAAGCTGGCGGACCAGCGTTTCGGCTCGTGGAGCGTCGACGTCCGGCCCGCGAAGGAGGTGCCGGATCCCTCTCCGGACCGGAAATCGAACCGCGTTTACCTGGTGGACCGACCCGGCGCGCCGCAGACCGTGGTCTGCCAGTTCATCGAAGCGCCGAGCCGCGAAACGCCCGACTATCACGCCCTCCGGCTCGTGGACGCGATCTGGGGCGGCGGATTCCAGTCCCGCCTGAACCAGAACCTGCGGGAGGAAAAGGGCTATACCTACGGCGTATCCACGTCGCTGGGCCTGCTCGGCGTCTCCGGGTACTGGAAGGTACAGACGTCGATCCAGGCGGACAAGACCGGCGAGGTCGTGAGGGAACTGATGTCCGAAATGGCGGGACTGGGCGGTGAACGGCCGGTGGGTGAAGAGGAACTCGAGGAGGCGCGCACCGGACGTATCCGCGGATACGCCCAGCGGTTCGAATCCCTGAGACGCATCGCGGGCAGCATCGGTGCCCTGTGGAGCTCCGAGCGGCCCATGTCGGACATGCGGGACGCGGTGGAGAACCTGCAGTCCGTCAGCCTGGAGGAGGTGCGGTCCACCGCCCGCAAGTACCTCGATGCGCGACGCGCGGGTTACCTGCTCGTGGGCGACGGTTCCAGCATCGAGACGCAACTGTCCGACCGGGGCCTTCCCATTCCGGAGGTGCTGGACCCCGATGCGCAGCCGCCTGCCGGGACGCCTGCCTCGGCCGAGGTGCCGGAGGCCGTGGATCCGGACGCGCTGTAGCCAGGAATCGCTGGTCCGGCGTCCCGTTTGTGGGGATATTGTAACGGAAACCCGGTGAAGCGCGAGCCGGCACGCAGGCAGAGGTCCACGGGAACCGCCCGGCACCCGGCGAGAGGACAACGACATGACGGACCACCCCTTCGACGAAAATATCGAGACCGCCTGGACGATTCCGTCTTCATGGTATACCGATCCGGAGTTCCTGCAGCGGGAATACAGGGACATATTCCGCAGGACGTGGCAACTCGTGGGTCGGGCGGACCAGGTAGCCCGCGTCGGGGACTACTTCACGGTGGACGTGGCGGGAGAGCCGGTGGTCATCGCCCGGGGGGCCGACGACGTGGTCCGCGCGTTCTTCAACGTGTGCCGGCACCGGGCCGGTCCCGTGGCCCTGGAGCAGGGCAACCGGCGGACCTTCGTCTGCTACTACCACGGTTGGACCTACAACCTGGACGGCTCGCTGCGCCACGCGCCGGAGTTCGAAGAAGTGCAGGCCCTGGACCGCTGCGCCATGGCGCTCAGACCGGTGCGCGTCAGCCAGTGGGGCCCCCTGCTCTTCGTCAATCTGGACCCGAATGCGCCGCCCCTGGAGGCCTTCCTGGGCGACATCGGAAAACGCGCCGCCGCCCACAATATCGGCGAGATGAAGTGGGCCAAGCGCCGCGACTACGAGATGGACTGCAACTGGAAAGTGTACGTGGACAACTACCTGGAAGGCTATCACCTGCCGGTCGTGCATCCGGGACTGTACCGCGAGATCGACTACGACGCCTACCGCGTGGAGCCCTTCCGCTACTACTCCATCCAGCACGCCCCGATCTACGGACCGGAGAAGAAGGGATACAAGGGACCGCGCCGCTACCTGCCTACGGACCAGGACCAGGGCGACACGCAGTACTACTGGGTCTTCCCCACGCTCATGCTCAACATCTACCTCGGCCAGATGCAGACCAACCTGGTGGTGCCCCTGGGCCACGACCGCTGCCTGACCATCTTCGAATGGTACCTGTCGCCCGAAATGGAGCAGGACGTGGAAAACCTGGTGGACTTCGGCGACGAGATCCAGGAAGAGGACATCTTCATCTGCGAGCACGTGCAGCGCGGGCTGCAGTCCGCGTCCTACAACCAGGGCCGGTTCTCCGTCAAGCGGGAGAACGGCGTGCACCACTTCCATTCGCTGATGAACGAGTACATGAACGGCGCGGAAGCACGCTAAAACTACCGCGCATTCCGCCTCCTGAGCCACTCCACGGTCAACAGGAACAACACCGCGAATACGATGAGGAAGACGGCCACGGCCAGGATGGCTGGACTGATCTCCTCGCGGATGCCCGACCACATCTGGCGCGGTATGGTCCGCTGCTCGATCCCGCCCATGAAGAGCACCACGACGACCTCGTCGAAGGACGCGGCGAAGGCGAAGATCCCTCCGGAGACGACCCCCGGCGCGATGAGGGGGAGCTGGACGCGGCGGAAGACGGTCAAAGGCCCCGCGCCCATGCTGGCGGCCGCCCGTGAAAGGTTCTGGTCATAACCGGCCAGTGTGGCGGTGACCGTAATCACGACGAAAGGCGTGCCCAGGGCGGCGTGGGCGAGGATCAGCCCGAGGTGGGTCTGCGCCAGGCCCAGGTTGGAGTAGAAGAAGAACATCCCCGCGGCCGAAATGATGACGGGCGTGACCATGGGGGAAATCAGCAGCCCCGCGGCGAAGCGGCGGGCCGGCATGGCCGGGTTGGAAAGACCCAGCGCGGCAAGTGTGCCAAGGGCCGTGGCGAGTACGGTGGCGGAGACCCCGATGAGCAGGCTGTTCGCCAGCGCCCGCGACCACTCCTCGTCCTCCATGATCTGGCGGTACCACCTCAGGGACCAGGCGTCGGCGTCCAGACGGAGCATGCCCTCGGTGAAGGTGAAATAGGGTTCGGCGTTGAAGCTCAGCGGCACGATCACCAGGATCGGCGCGATCAGGAAGGCGAAGACGAGCGCGCAGAATCCGAGGTACGCAATGTGCCAGAATCCGTGGCCTGCGGCCGTCGTCGTTGTCGTCATCGTCGTCATCAGCCCAGCCTCATCCGTTCGATGCCCACGAGCCGGTCGTAGAGCACGTAGAGCCCAGCCACGCACACCAGCAGGATGCCGCCCAGCGCCGCCGCGAGACTCCAGTTCAGCGACGACTGCATGTGGAAGGCGATCATGTTGGAGATAAGCTGCCCGGTGCTTCCGCCCACCAGGGCCGGGGTGATGTAGTACCCGATGGCGAGGATGAACACGAGCAGGCAGCCGGCGCCCACGCCGGGCAGGGTCTGTGGCCAGTACACGCGCCAGAAGGACTGCCACGGGGTCGCGCCCAGGGACTCCGCCGCGCTCGTCTGCACCCGCGGGATGGCGCTCATGACCGAGTAGAGCGGCAGCACCATGAAGGGGAGCAGCACGTGGGTCATGGCCACGAAGGTCCCGGTCATGTTGTAGATCATGGCCAGCCGGCCTTCGTCCCCGATGACGCCCAGGAAGACGAGCATGTCGTTGAGGACGCCCTGGTTCTGCAGGAGCACGATCCACGACGTCGTGCGCACGAGGAGCGAGGTCCAGAAGGGCACGAGGACCAGGATCAGGAGCAGGTTGGCGCGCCTGGGCGGGGCATGGGCGATCAGCCGCGCGACGGGATAGCCGATGAGCAGGCAAAGGACGGTGACACCCAGGCTCACGAGGAGGGTGCGCCAGAGCAGGAACAGGTAGATCTGCCGGTCCTCGGGCTGGAAGGCGATGGATCCATCGGGATCGCGTTGCAGGTCGAGGGCGTTGAGGTAGTGGCGCGATGTATACCGGTCGCCGGCCTCGCGCAGCGCGCGCCAGGTCCCGGTCTCTCCCCAGGCCGCGTGGATGCCGGTCATGGCTTCGGACCAGGGCCCTTCATCGACGTTCCGCAGCCTCCGGGCGGTGCGCGTAAAGGCGCTGCGCAGTCCGGACTGCACCCGGTTGACCCGCGTGGCCACCTGGCCGAGCGTGCGGTCCTCCCGGGCCGCGAGCAGTTCACGGGCCAGCGTTTCGTAGACCGTTTCGTCCGGCAGTTGCTGGCCGTCCCAGGCACGCAGCCGCTCGAGGGTCTCGGGGAGGGTGTCGGCGACCACCGGATCGTAGACGCTTCGGACCAGCATGTTCGCCAGGGGCGCGAGAAAGGTCACCCCGACGAAGACCAGAAGCGGCAGTACCAGCAGTGCCGCGCGCAGCCGGGGGTCGAGCCGGGGGCCGGGCCTGGGACCGGGTATGGAGCCAGTACTGGAGCGGCCGACCGTTTTCTCGGGGTTCTCGCTCATCGTGCCAGCCACGTGCTGAAACGCTCATTCATCTCTTCGCCGTTGTCGCTCCACCATTCCCAGTCGTTGTGCAGGGCGCGGGACACGTTTTCGGGGCTGGTCGGCATGTGCGGGCTCATTTCGACGCCGGTTTCCGCATGGGTCGAAATCAGGTCCAGGGCGGAACGGCGCGAGGGACTGTAGGAGATGTACCGGCCGACGTCCGCCATGGCCCGCGCCGTATTGGCGAAGCGGACGAATTCCTTCGCCGCCTCCAGGTTCCGCGTGCCCTCCACGATCACGAGGCCTCCCGTGTCCAGGAGCTGCCCGTCCCATACGATGACGAAGGGCTGTCCCTCCAGGACCTGGGCGTTGAAGATCCGACCGTTATACGCCGTGGTCATCACCACTTCGCCGTCGGCCAGCATCTGGGGCGGCTGGGCACCGGCTTCCCACCAGACGATCCGGTCCTTGATGGAGTCCAGTTTCCGGAAGGCTCGGCGCACGCCCGCTTCAGTGTCCAGCGTGGCGTAGACTTCGCCGGCCGCGACGCCGTCGGCCATCAGGGCGAACTCGAGATTCGCCAGCGGGGAGCGGCGCATGCCCCGTCTTCCCGGGAACTTCTCCAGGTCGAAGAAATCGGCGATGGAAGCGGGTTTCGATGTCCCGATCCGCGCGTCGTTATAGACGACGACCGTCGAGTAGAACAGGTTGGTCGGGCCGCATTCCGTGAGGCCGTCTTCGGATATGTCGTCCACCGCAGGAGTCCCGTCGGCTCCTGGGGCCAGTTCGTCGACATCGATGGGTACGAGGAGGCCTTCGTCGCAGCCCCGGACCATGTCGGGAAGTTCCATGTCGACGACGTCCCAGTACACGTTGCCCACGTCGACCTGGGCCCGGATCTGCGCCAGGCCGCCATTGTAGTCTTCGATCTGGACGTCGATCCCCGTTTCTCGCTCGAATCGTTCGATGTATCCCTTCTCGCAGGCGCGGGCGTATGCGCCGCCCCAGCTTACAAGCGTCAGGGTCCGCTCCTGTGCGGCGGCGTGTCCGCAAAGCAAAAGGGCCAGCGCGGCCAGGCTCGGAAGCAGGAGGCGTCCTACGGCGATCTTTCGTGTCATTCCCCGTCTCCTTCCGGGTCGGGGTCGAGCACCCGGCAGTCGGTCGGCGTCCAGCCGATGAGGATCCTGTCGCCCGCGATCAGGGCGCCGTGACCGACGGTGTTGGGTATCTTGATGATGAAATCCGATGTGCGGCACACCGTGACGCGCAGGCGCAGGGAGTCGCCCAGAAACGTGATGTCCTCGATCAGGCCCACCAGTTCGTTGGTGTAGAGCCCGGATTTCGGCGAAACGGCCACGCGCTCGGGGCGAATGGAAAGCGTCGTGGCGTCGCCCACCTGGCAGGGGGCGATGCGGATCGCCTCGATGATTTCGCCGCCCACCAACACCTCGCAGATATCGCCCTCGATGCCCATCACCTTGCCGTGCAGCCGGTTGTTCTCCCCGATGAACCGGGCCACGAAGGAGCGTTGCGGTTCCTCGTAGAGCGTCTCGGGATCGGCCACCTGTTCGACCCTTCCGTCCCGCAGCACGGCGATGCGGTCCGACATGACCATGGCCTCCTGCTGGTCGTGGGTGACATAGACGACCGTGACGCCTAATGTCTTGTGGATGCGGCGGATTTCGTATTGCATTTCCTCGCGAAGCCGGCGGTCCAGTGCGCCGAGGGGTTCGTCCATGAGGACCAGTTCGGGATCGAATACCAGGGCGCGGGCGATGGCCACGCGCTGCTGCTGCCCGCCCGAAAGCTGGCCGGGACGCCGGTGCTCGAATCCTTCCAACTGCACCAGTTGCAGTGCCCGTTCCACCCTTTCCCGGCACTGGCCGCGGTTCATGCCGCGGACCTCGAGAGGAAAAGCGAGGTTGGCCCCCACCGTCATGTGGGGGAAGAGGGCGTAGTTCTGGAAGACCATGCCGATGCCGCGCTTGCGGGGCGGCAGGTTGTGGATGGAGCGGCCGTCCACGAGGATCTCGCCGGAGGTGGGCGTCTCGAAGCCGGCCAGCATCATGAGGCAGGTGGTCTTGCCCGAACCGGAAGGACCCAGGAGAGTGAGAAACTCTCCTTTGCGGATGTCCAGGTCGACGCCGTCGACTACCGTGGTCTTTCCGTCATAGCTTTTGCTGACCTTGCGGTATTCGACATAGGACCGGCCGGTTCCTTCCATTTAGGCACGCTCCAGGCGGGGATTGAGCCGTTCGAAAACAGATGGAAACCTTAACCTGCACTGTCCTGCCTGTCAAACCTTTTCCTTTCGATGGCAGGACCGGTGATATACCTTATGTCGGTTCGGGTGGACGGCGTGTCCACCGACCCGTTAACCACAATCACCGGCCGCCTGCCAGGAGAAAGACTGCCCGACCCCATGGAACTTTACATCATCCGCCACGCGGAATCCGAGAACAATGCCCGGCCGCAGGAAGAGCGCACCGACGATCCCTCCCTGTCCGCCCTCGGGTACCGGCAGGCCGAATACCTCGTAAACCGCATCCGCCACCTTCGCCCCACGCGCATTTTCGTCAGTCCGTTCCTCCGCACCCTGGAAACCATCGCCCCCTACCTACGCGAGACGGGTCAGTCCGCGGAGGCGTGGATCGACCTCCACGAACAGGGCGGGGTCCAGGCCGGTGTGGGCAACGCGGACTACGAAGGCAGGCCCGGCATGAAGCGCTCAGAAATCGAGCAAGGATTCCCAAGTGTCCGCCTCGGCGGCGAGTTCGACGAGGAGGGCTGGTGGAAGTGCCGTCCCTGGGAGGACTACGATGCGGCCCAGGCCAGGGCGGAGCGCGTCGCGCGGAGGATCCACGACGAGTTCGGTCACACCGGGGAGTGCGTCGTCCTGGTGTCCCACGGGGCGTTCATGCGGTTCCTCGTGGGGGTGATCCTGGACACCCCGGGCATGGGCCACGACCGGATCGACTGGTTCGCAAACACCTCCGTCACCCGGTTCATCATCACGCCCACCTATACGCACCTGGCCCTGATGAACTGCGCGCGCCACCTTCCCGAGGCGTGGATCACCGGGGTGGACGCCCACCCGGTCCGGACAGGCGAGTTCGTCGAAGAAGCCGGCGATCGGCGCCGTTGCGCCTGGACCCTCAAAGACCCGATACTGGCCGCCTATCACGACGACGAGTACGGCTTTCCCCTGTCCCGGGACGACGATTTCTTCGAGCGGCTCGTGCTGGAGATCAACCAGGCGGGACTGAGCTGGCTGACGGTGCTTAAGAAGCGAAAGGCGCTGAGGGAGGCCTTCGAGGGGTTCGACGTGGACCGTGTGGCGGCCTATGGCGACGAGGACCGGGCGCGCCTGCTCGGGGACGCCGGCATCATCCGGAACCGGCTCAAGATCGACGCGGCCATCCAAAACGCGCGGGTCATCCGGGAGATCCGGGCGGAACATGGATCCTTCGCGGCCTGGCTGAACGGCCAGACCTGCACTACACTGGACGAATGGGTGGCGGTGTTCAGGAAGACCTTCCGCTTCATGGGACCAGAGATCGTCGGTGAATTCCTCATGAGCACGGGTTATCTACCCATCCACCACGACCCGGAGTGCTTTCTCGCCGGGCAAGGGCACCGGGTGGGCTAGTCAAAGCGGCCGGACCGGCGGCCGCCGATCAGCCTTCTCCTTCTTCGTCCTTGAGCAGGTTACGCTCCTTGAGTTCCGACTCCAACTCGTCGAGACAGGACCGGAAGGATTTCCATGCCTCCGGGGAGACGGTGATGCCCTTCCTGCTGGGCAGGAAATCACCGTCGTTCTCGTAGTAGATCCGGATATCGGCGTACTCGTTGCCGCGGAAGGACGTGATGGTGAAGCGGAACTCTTCCTGGCTGTTCTTCTGGAAACTGGCTACAACCTGGCTGTCCTCGGCCATGGATATACCTCGTGGAGCGGGAGATGGGCGTGCTGGAACACGACGTACACTGTATTCACCGTATACACGATGCACACCATGACATCATGACACCGTGTACACGATGAATATCATGACACGATGATCAACATTGACCACCATTGGAAGGCCATGATAAGACCTGCCCCCCCGTTCGTGTCAAGGAAAATTGGCCTTGTCTTTCCTCGGCCCGGACCGTACAATCCAATGCACGCGCGCAGCAGCCCCCGATGGGCACTCGCGCGGTTCAGTTCGATCACGATTTCAAGTAAACGAAGAGTTCAAGCAGGGGGTAGTTGATGGAATGGCGGGATGTATACGCGGACCGCATGGATCTCATTGGCGATACTGCGGTCATCGAGCTGCTCAAGCTGGCGGAGCGGCCGGACGTGCTTTCCTTTGCCGGCGGCTTGCCGGACGACGCCACGTTCCCCATGGAGGCGATGAAGGAAGTCGCCGTCCAGGTCTTCGAAACGCACGGCAGCATGTCGCTTCAATACGGTCCCACGGCGGGTTACACGGCCCTGAGGGAGTGGATCGCCGGCCGGATGGGGCCTGTCGAGGGCGTGACGGCCACCGCGGACGACATTATCGTCACCACGGGCGGCATCGAGGCCATGGACCTCATTGCCAAGATGCTGCTCAATCCCGGCGACGTCATCGTCGTGGAAGCCCCCACCTACCTGACCGCGTTTTCGGTCTTCCGGTGCTACGACGTAGATTTCGTCGCGGTGGATATCGATGACGAAGGCATGCGCGTGGACCTCCTGGAAGCGCAGTTAAGTGAACTGGAACGCCGGGGCAAGCGGGCCAAGCTGATCTACACCATGCCTACGTTTCAGAATCCGGGGGGCGTGACCATGCCCCTGGAACGGCGACGCAAACTGGTCGAACTCGCCGACCGGTACAACATTCCCATCCTGGAGGACCACGCCTATGCGGAGCTGTACTTCGAACACGCGCCCCCGCCTTCGCTCAAGGCGCTGAATCCCGACGGCGTGCTGTTCGTCAGCACCTTTTCCAAGATCTTCGGGCCGGGTATCCGCCTCGGCTGGATCGCCGCGCCGCCGCCCGTCATCGCCCAGTTGTGCCAGGCGAAGCTGGGCAGCGACCAGTGTTCCAGCACCCTCGGGCAGCGCATCGTCTACGAATACGGCCGCCAGGGACTGATGGACTCCCAGATCGTGCTGTCCAGGGCACTTTACCAGGCCAAGCGTGACGTCACATTGGACGCGCTGGCGGAGCACGCCCCGCCCGGCCTGGCCTGGACCCGTCCGGACGGCGGATTCTACGTGTGGTTGACCGCGCCAGAAGGGATCGACTCCACGGCGATGCTGGCCTGGGCCGTCGAACATGAGAAGGTGGCCTACGTGGCCGGTCCCTCGTTCTATACCGACGGCCGCGGTGCGAACCAGTTCCGCCTGTGCTACAGCTTCCTCGACCAGTCGCTCATCGGCGAAGGCATCTCCCGTGTGTGCCGCTCAGTCGCGCACCACGTCGAACGGCGCCACCGCGACCGCATCGGCGTGTAGGGACTCGCTGGGAGCAAAACATGTTCCGGCTCAACGAAGAACACGAGAACAGGTTCCGGGAAGACGGCTACCTGATGGTGGAGGGGCTCTACGACGAGGAGGAAATGGAACTCCTCCTCAACGTGGGCCGTCTCGACGGGGAGAAGGCCTCCCTCGTCCGCGCCGCCGAGGATATCGAGGGCCGCGAAAGCAAGCTGTGGCTGACCTCGGACACGGACCGGGAGGACATCTACAACGCCATCTGCCGCGGCCATCGCATGGTCGATACGCTGGAGCGGCTCATGGGCGACGAGGTCTACCTGTACCACTACAAGATGATGGTCAAGGAACCCCGCGTCGGCGGCGCGTGGGAGTGGCACCAGGACTACGGGTACTGGTACCACAACCAGGCGCTGTTTCCCGACATGGCCAGTTGCTACATCGCGGTGGACCGGGCCCACCGGGGTAACGGCTGCCTGCAGGTCATTCGGGGTTCACACCGCCTGGGCCGGATCGAACACGGCCGTTACGGCACCCAGGTGGGGGCCGACCCGAAGCGGGTGGAACTCGCGCTGGAACATCTGGATCACGTGTACTGTGAAATGTCGCCCGGCACCGCGATGTTCTTCCACGCGAACGTGCTGCATCGTTCGGACCCGAACGAGAGCGACGACCCGAGGTGGAGCCTCATCTGCTGCTATAACACCCGGCACAACCCCTGCCAGGACCGTCCCGGGCACCCGTCCTACCGACCCCTGGGCAAGTGGGACGATAGCCGCATCAAGGAGGTGGGACGCAGGCAGTGGGCGGAACTCGCCGCCACCGCCGGACCTGGCTTCTGATCCCCGACCGGACCTGGCGCCGGATCCCCGGCCGCCGGCCCCGGTCGCAATTCAATCGATTAATAGTTGCAAATTTGTGTTAAATACCCTATACATATAGTACGTATGGCCGACGACCGAGAAGTCAGCGCAGTACGTATTTTCCTCTACATTACAAAGCGTCACTTTTTTCATTCCACCACGATGGGAATTCCACGTGAAAGGAACAAATCCATGAAGCGGTTTACATCATACCTGTTGGCCTGTATGGTCGGCGCTTTCGGCCTTTACGGCTGCGGCGGGGCAGAAGACGCGGCGATGGAAGAGGCGGCAACCGAAGAGATGGCCATGGACGTTGCCATGATCAACGTCGAGGTCAGCAGCATCAGCGAGGAATTCGCCAACATCAACACGAACGCCACGAGCGATCAGTTGATGGAAGCCGGTTTCGCCGCGGACGGCTGGATTTCGGTGACCCATAACGAACAGACCCTCGTCATGCCTATGGTCACCGACTATGGCGACGTGGCCGAGGGCGCCTGGCTCGCCCGGATCGACGAAGAGTCCGGCACGCTCCAGATCGCCATTAACGGCGGCAACGCCGCGACCGACATCGGCGCCGCGGTGGGCGACATGCTTCACGTCATGGCCGCCGATGCGCCGGAAATGGACGAAGGCGAGATGGGCGAAGGCGAAATGGGTGAAGGCGAGATGGGCGAAGGCGAGATGGACGAAGGTGAAGGCGGCATGGGCGACGAGGGCGCGGAAGACGGTGACTCGGATGCGTCCATGGGCGGAGAGGAAGAAGCCACCACGCAGCCAGCTCCGTAAAGGTCTTAAGGGCGGCGCGTGCACAGCAACATGCCTTCACGCCCCAACATTCTCTGGTACTGTACTGATCAACAGCGTTTCGACACCATCGGCGCGCTCGGCAATCCCCATGTAAGCACGCCGACGCTGGACAGACTGGTGCGGGAAGGCGTCGCCTTTACGCACGCCTACTGCCAAAGCCCGATCTGCACGCCCAGCCGGTCGAGCTTCATGACGGGCATGTATCCCGGGCGGATCCACAACACCCGAAACGGCAACGGCGTCTTCGAGAATCCGCCTCCCCTGATTTCCAGACTGCTGGCGGACAGCGGGTACGACTGCGGCCTGGTGGGCAAGTTCCACCTCCAGAGCGCGGGAAAGCGCACGGAACCCCGCATGGACGACGGCTACCGGTACTGGCGCTTCAGCCACGCGCCGCGGGACGACTGGCCGGAAGGGCATGACTACGCCGACTGGGTACGTGAGCGCGGCGGCGATCTCGACGCCCTCCGGGCGAGCGAGGACCGGGTCCCGCCCGAGCTCCACCAGACGACCTGGGTCACCGAGTGCGCCCTGGAGTTCATCACCGAGCGCCGGGCGCCCGACCAGCCCTGGATGCTGACGCTCAACCCCTACGATCC
>VXWP01000112.1 GCA_009835325.1 Gemmatimonadota bacterium
ACCCCACGCTGGCCGACATCCTGAAGGCACGTCAATTCCTCAACAAACACCTGTCTCCGACGCCCATGTACCGTTCCGCCGCGTTCAGCGAGACGCTGGGGCTGGAACTCCACATTAAGTACGAGAACTTCCAGCCCATCCGCTCCTTCAAGGTGCGGGGCGGTCTGTACACCATGTCCCTGCTCGACGAGGAGCAGCGCGGGAGGGGGGTCACCACGGCGTCCACCGGCAACCACGGCCAGGGCATTGCCTACGGCGGCGGCGTGATGGGCGTTCCCGTCACGGTGGTCGTGCCCCACGGAACGCCGAAGGTGAAGAGCGATGCCATCCGCCGACTCGGCGCCGAGTTGGTTATCCACGGTGAAACGATCGCCGACGGATTCGCACGGTCCCGGGAGATCGCGGAAGAAACCGGCATGGTGTACATCGAAGACGGGGAAGACTTCGGCCTCATGGCGGGTGCGGGCACCATCGGCCTGGAGATCGTGGAGGACCTGCCTGACTTAGATGCGGTGGTGCTGCCCGTGGGCGGCGGCAACCTGATCGCGGGCGTGGCCACGGCCATCAAGGCCACCCATCCGGACGTGCGTCTCATCGGCGTCCAGGCGTCCAACGCGCCGTCGGTGTACCGGTCCTGGCAGGAAGGCCGGACCGTGACCACGGCGACCTGCGACACTTTTGCCGGGGGCCTGGCGACGACCTATCCGGGCGGCCTGGCCTTCGATGTCCTGAAAGACCGGGTCGACGAAATGCATCTGGTCACCGAGGAGGAGATGAAACAGGCGATCCCAGTCGTACTCGAACACACCGGGTTCATTGCGGAAGGCGCAGCCGCGGCGGTATTCGCCCTGTGCATGCGCGAGGCGGCTTCGTGGCGGGGCCGGCGGGTCGCCGCGCTGTTCAGCGGCGGCAATCTCGGGATGGACGGCGTGCGCGAGATGGTCCGCTACCTGGACGATTCACTACCTTAAACGAGAAGGAGTAACGCGGAAATGAACGTTGCGCAGGCGGTTGCCCACGTTTTGAAGCAGGAAGGTGTCGAGTACCTCTTCGCGTACCCGGTCAATCCACTGATCGAGACGGCTGCCGAGTTGGACATCCGCACGGTGATCGTCCGCCAGGAGCGGATCGGCCTCCACATGGCCGATGCGATGAGCCGGCTGACTTCTGGCCGCAAGATCGGCGTGTTCTGCATGCAAAGCGGGCCGGGCACGGAGAACGCCTACGGCGGCGTGGCGCAGGCCTTCGGGGAGTCGGTGCCCATCGTGGTGCTCCCCATGGGGTACCGCAGGCAGGTCGCCCAGTTGTCGCCGAATTTCCATGCTTATCTCAACTTCCAGCACATCACCAAGTCCTGTGAATACCTGGTGCTCCCCGAGACCGTATCGGAGGTCATGAGGAGGGCCTTCACGCAGGTGAGGAACGGTCGGCCCGGTCCTGCGCTGGTGGAGTTCCCGACCGACCTGCTCGGTGAAGAGGTGCCCGGGACGTTCGACTACCGGCCGACACCGTCCGTGCGCGTCGGACCCGATCCGGACGCGGTGCGCGACGCCGCCGAGGCCCTGGTCGCGGCGGAGCGGCCGGTCATCTACGCCGGACAGGGTGTGCACTACGCAGAGGCGTGGCCTGAGCTGCAACAGCTGGCCGAGCTGCTCGAGGCGCCGGTTACCACCAGCCTGGACGGCAAGAGCGCTTTCCCGGAAAACCATCCCCTGTCCCTGGGAAACGGGGGACGGTCGATGCCGGAACCCGTGCACGTCTTCGTGCAAAATGCCGACGTGATCTTCGGCATCGGGTGCAGCTTCACCCGGACGAACTTCGGCCTGGCCATGCCCGAGGGCAAGACCTACATCCACGCCACGCTGGATCCCGGCGACATCAACAAGGACGTGGCGTGCCACTATCCCATCGTGGGCGATGCCGCGCTCACGCTCCGGGCCCTCATCGACGAGGTTTCTGACCGGTTGAAGAAAAGGCCGCGCGGCCGGTACGAAGGGATCGTGAGCGAGATCCAGGCGATCAGGCGGCGCTGGATGAACGCCTGGATGCCGAAACTCAAGGATGCCTCCACGCCTTTCTCCCCCTACCGGGTGATCAGCGACATGATCGACACCGTCGACATCGACCGAACGATCATCACCCACGACGCGGGCAGCCCCCGCGACCAGTTGACTCCCTTCTGGCCCTCGACCACGCCCCTGAGCTACATCGGCTGGGGCAAGACCACCCAGCTCGGTTACGGACTCGGGCTGGCCATGGGCGCGAAGCTGGTCCATCCGGACCGTCTCTGCATCAACGTGTGGGGCGACGCGGCCATCGGTTTCACGGGCATGGACTTCGAGACGGCCGTGCGCGAGCGCATCCCCATCCTTTCCGTGCTGTTCAACAACCACTCCATGGCCATCGAGATCCCTGTCATGCCCACGTCTCAGGCGAAGTACGGGGCGACCGACATTTCGGGGAACTATGCGTTGATGGCGGAGGCCTTCGGCGGTTACGGCGAGCGGGTCGAGTCACCCGACGAGATCATCCCGGCGCTGAAGCGGGGGATCAGGAAGACAGAGGAGGGGGTGCCGGCGCTGCTGGAGTTCATGACCAGCAAGGAAATCGACTTCTCGTTCTTCTAATGGCTGACGGCGCGCCGGCGTACCTGGCGAACCGGCGTACCTGGCGAACCGACGTGCCTGGCGGGCCGAGCGGCGCGCGTCCTACCGGTCGAAGCGATCCGCCCGGAACGGTGCCATGGCTGCGGGCACTGCGCCGTGCTCCAGGTGATCCGCGATGAGCCGGCCGGTTATCGGGGCGAGGAGAATGCCGTTGCGGAAGTGGCCCGTGGCGAGGACGAGGCGTTCCAGGCCCGTCGGGCCGAGTATGGGTTTGCCGTCCTTCGACATGGGACGCAGCCCCGCCCAGGTTTCCACGACCGGCGCTTCCGCCAGTCCGGGCGCCATGCGCAACCCTTCCCTGATTACCTCGGACACGCCGCCCGCGGTCACACTGGCGTCGAACCCGGTCTTCTCCACCGTGGCACCCATTAGCACGCGGCCGTCCCTGCGGGGAACGAGGTACTGTTCCATGCCGTAGATAACGCGGCCCAGTGGCGGGACGCCACGCCCGTCGACGCAGACCATCTGGCCCCGCACGGGCTGGACCGGTGGCGGCATGCCCGTGATCCACTTCAGCAGGCCGGACCAGGCGCCGGCCGCGACCACTACGCGTTCCGCGCCGATACGTTCGCCGGGGATGACTACGCCGGCCGCCCGGTTCCTCCGTACGATCAGGTCGACAACCGGGTCCCCGATGCGGAATACCCCTCCGCGGGCCCGGACGGCGGCGACCAGGGCCTGGACCAGCCGCCGGTTCTCCACCTGGTGCATCCTTTCGAAGCGCAGGCCGCACCGTGTATCGGGCGACAGCATGGGCTCGAGTGCGCGTACCTCCTCGCCGGTGAGTTGCTCGACCGGGAGACCTAGATCCTGCTGGTGGCGGTATCGCTGTTCCAGTTCTTCGGATTCTGTGTCGTCGAAGGCGACCTGAAGCCCCGCTTCGGTCCGGTACTCGACGTCGATGCCGGTTTCCTCGAGTAGCGCGGCGGACCAGTCGGCGTACAAATCCAAACCCGCCAGGCACAGGTCAAGATAGGCCCGGCTAACAGGACGGGCGCCCTGCGGTGCAAGCACACCGGCGGCGGCCCAGGAAGCTTCCTTGCCCGGCTCGCGCGGATCCACGAGGGTAACGCGTGTTCCGCGGGAAAGTAGTTCGTGGGCGATGGAGAGTCCGATCACGCCCGCGCCTACTATTATAACGTCCGTTTTCATGGAGAAGGACCCCGGGGTATCCCAAATCAAAACCATATGTTGATTTTTATTCCAATCAACATTGACAATGTATTAAATCCGCTTTCAAACAATATAGCCCGGCGTGGTTTTGCATTGCGCCGTAAGCGGGACTGGTCAGGCTCAACGCACCGCTATCCGATTTCGCCCGGAGCCACGGCCCGGTGTTCCGCCATGGACAGATAGCCGGCGTTGACCAGCTGAAGCGTCTTGAGGTTGTCTCGCCCGTTGGTCTCGGGAAGCCGGTCCTGTTCGATGGAGGACATCAGTTCCCCCATGGGGCCGATGAAGGAGTCGGGTATCCACCGCTCTTCGAACCGGTGATGGATGGTGTTGCCGGCATCGATCTTCCGGCTGGACCAGGCTAGCGTATCGGGCCGGCCATGGGGATAGTCGTACAGCAGGCCGAACGTCCCCGCGGCGTATCCTTCCGTCCCGTCAATGCGCAACGTCGCGAAGTTTTCTTCCGTCCGGTTGTTGTGGTTGACGGAGACCAGGGCCTGGAAGGTGTCCGTGTACTCGAACACCGTAATCGTCCGTGTTTCTCCTGTCGCTACATGCCCTGGATAGGACGCGCCGGACGACCAGACCCGTTCGGGGTCTCCGAACAGAGATCGCATGCTGTCGAAGTAATGAATACTGTGAAACATCAGGTCGAGCCCCCCGGCCTCGAGGACCCAGGGCCAGGCCCGCCATTCGGTCAGGATGCTCACGTCGATCACGGCCGATGCGGGTTCACCCAGCAACCCGCGGTTCAGCAGCGTCCTGGACGCCCTTACCGCCTGGTCCCACCGCATCTGCTGGTTTACGGCCAGCTTCACGCCGCGCTCCTCCGCCATCTCCACGATCTCAACGGCTTCGGCGTATACGTTCGAAAGCGGTTTCTGGCAAAGCAGTTGCTTGCCGGCCGCCGTCGCCTTCCGGACGAGTTCCTTCTGGTGCCAGGGCGGTACGGCGATGTCCACGATGTCCACGGCGGGGTCGTCGAGCAACGATTCCACGGTAGGAAATACCTTCGGCACCTCGAAATCCCGGGCGGTCCGGTTCGCCTTGTCGACGTCCTTGTCCGTCAAGCCGATCACGTTGAACCCCGCCTTCCGGTAAGCGGGGAGGTGCGCGGCGTTTACGATCCCGCCCGCACCGATGATGCCGATACCGTAATCCGTTTTCGTGCCCAGTACGGGGCGGTATTCCAGGTCCAGGTTCATCTCGCCTACCTCCATGTTTCGGGTTCATCGGAAACGCAGTCATTATATCGCCGCGCGGGCAGACCCGACAGGAAAAACGCTTCGAATCATCTGGCCCTGAAGCGCCTGCCGGTATATCATGCACAACCACGGATTCAGGATCACATAACGGATCCGGATCGAATTTCAATGCCTCAACATCTCGACGCCTTTTCACAACTGCAGGTCTTTTCTCCACCGCAGGTCCTTTCATGAGCCCGGACAAGCACTTCATAACGAGCGTCCTGCGCCGCAAGCCGTACATGGCCGCGACCGCGGTCCTTACGGCAGCCTCGGCGGCGATGACGCAGATGCCCCTCGTGGATGATCTCGGTTTCGAGTTCGCCTTCTTCACCGCCGCCATCGCCACCTTCGTCACGGGCGTGATGACCGTCCATCTCGTGAGCGGCTGGCGAGGGGACGGTTTGCGAACAGACGGCACGAGCAACACCCGCCATTCGGCGCTGCTCGCCCTGCTCTTCGGGCTTTCCCTTTCGACACTCCTGCTGCCGATGGTCGTAATGTTCGTCAACAGCTGGATCAGTGGTTTCTGCAACGTGCCGGAGGGACTCGCGTTCTACCTGCTGCTTCCCGGCATCAGCGTCCTGTGGGCCACCGCCGTCGCGTTGGTCTGCGCGCTGTCCGTGGAACGAAGACGGCACGCCACGCTCCTTTTTCTCGGCGTCATGTTTGTTTCCGTCGGCATCAGCGTGTTTCGTCTGGCCACTCAGCCGCCCGTATTCGCCTACAACCCGATCATCGGGTATTTTCCCGGACCGATTTACGATGAAGTGGTGGTCATCACCTCGACGCTGCTTGCGGCGCGGGCGATCGTGCTCGTCAGCGTCCTCGCGATGGTCGCCGGCCTGTGTGCCTGTTTCGATCCGTCGGTCCGGAAGATCCGTCCCTCGCTGTTATGGAAGTTCCGCGGCGGAAGTCCGAACGATGGTCTGGCCGCTGACAGTTCCACGAACGCCGGGAGCGCTGAGATCGGCGGGAGTGCCGCGACCGGCATGTCCATGCGGGTGCTGTTCCTGGTTTCGGTAGTGGTGCTGGCGGCGGCCTACGCCTACCGGGCGCCCCTGGGCATCGTGATCGACCGGGCGCATATCCAGCAGACCCTGGGGGGCCACCGGCAGACGGACCACTTCGACCTCTACTATGATACGAACACCATTTCGGCCTGGAACATGGATCTCATCGCCCGGGATCACGAATACCAACTCGACCGGGTCATCAACTACCTGGACGTGCCGGCCCCTCGGGCGCGCATCGCGTCATATATCTATGGCAGCGCGGACCAAAAGAAGCGGCTCATGGGCGCCCGGCATACGTCCATCGAACGCCCCGGTGCGGACGAAATGCACCTCAACAACGCGTCGTTTCCACATCCCGTGCTGAAACATGAACTGGTGCACGTCATGTCCGCCGCTTTTGGAAACGCGCTGTTCGGAGGCAGCTACTGGATCGGGTTCCACGAGGGGCTGGCCGAGGCGGTGGACTGGCAGGACGCCCCCATGAACCCGCACGAGTGGAGCCGGGCCATGCGCGAGCTCGGCCTTGCGCCGCGACTGGAGGACCTGTTCAGCATGACGGGATTCTGGTCGGCCGCGTCCTCGCGCAGCTACACGCTGTGCGGATCTTTCGTTCGCTTCCTGATCGAACGCTATGGGCTGGACGTATTCAAGCAGGCCTTTCCCGACGGCGCCGTCGAGGCGTCCTATGGCCGGTCAACGGCGGAACTGATCGCCGAGTGGGAGACCTTCGTGGACGGCATCTCTTTGCGTGAAGACCAGCTCCGAATAGCCCGGCAGCGGTTCATTCGACCCGCCATCTTCAGAAGGCACTGTCCCCACGAAGTGGCCGCGCTGAACGACCGGGCCTGGCAGGCCTACAATGCACAACGCTATCGGGATGCCGTGGGCTATTTCGACCGCATGCTCGAACTGGAGCCCGAGAACCCATCGGCCCTGAGAGGTCTGCTGTACGGGATCTACCGGCAGGGGGACTACGAACGGGTCGAGTCGGTCGCCCAGCGGATCGAACGACCGGACCAGACCGTCGGGCTGCTGGCGGACGCCCAACTGGTCCGCGGAGATACAGCGTGGAAGACCGGGAGGATGGACGATGCCAGGCGCAGCTACGAAGCGGTCGTGGGCCTGCAGGCGTCGGAAGCCATGTCGCGCGCCGCGTCCATCCGGCTGGAGGTGCTCGACCGGGAGCCGATCCGGGACACGATCATGACCTACCTGACTGCCGTGACCGGCCACTGGCGGCTGGTCCTGTCCGTCCGGGACGCGGGCGATCTCGCGCCTGATTACGGGACGGGCCATTACCTCCTGGGCCGCTGGCTGTTCCTATCGGGATCCTATGAACAGGCGCTCGAGTACCTGGTGAAAGCGGATGCTATTGGACTCCCGGACGAGGTCGTGCAGCAGGAAAGCCTGCGCCTGGAAGCCATGTCTCATTTCTACCTGGAGCGCTACGATCAGTCGGCCGAAGCCTTCGGGCGCATGGCGGCGTTGGTGGGCTCGGACGGGTCGGCCAGGACGGCTGAAGCCTGGATAGACCGTTGCCGGTGGTATCAGCAGAACGGATCGGACGGTCGCGACCGCCAGGCAAACCGGGCGAGGTAAGGCGCGTACCACCTACGGGCACGCCAAGCAAGCCGGGCGTGGAAGACCCCGGCGGTGGCTATAGTGGCTCGGCAGCGACGACTACCACCCCGATATGGACTGGTTCAGGATCTCGTCGGCCATTCTCTCGATGGCGGTATCGAGGGCCGGCTCGCGGTCCGAATCCGTACCGGTATCGATGGCGTAGTCACCGAAGGTACGCAGCTGCCTTTCCTCCCAGATCACTTCCTTCTTGTCCACGGTTTCGAAACGGACGTCCACGACGATCGAGAGACGGACTTCCCGGGCCTGCGTTCCCGCGGAGAACGCCACGGACTCCTCCTGCAAATTGGTGATCACGCCAATGATCGCCGCGTCCGCCTGCCGCAGATCCACGATCCTGAACTCGCCGTTTTCGAGAAACCGTTCGATTACCTTGTCCGTCAAATCCTCCTGAATGCCGGTCTCCACGGTGGTATTGTCAAACAGCGGTATGACAATGTTGCGAATGTCCCCGGCGCGCGATCCCTGTGAAGTGGAATAGTAGCACGCCGTGACCGTCATGCAGGCGGAAAGCAACAGGATAAGGAAGACGGCGGGTCTTCGGCGGGGTTTCGGATTCATCATTTTCTTCTCCACTCGTTCAATTGTACACGCGGTCCAGGTCGATGCCGCGATAGTAGTGTTTCAGGATCCGGTCGTACTTGTATCCCTGGCCGGCCATCCCTATGGCGCCCATCTGGCACATTCCTATGCCATGGCCATAGCCGCCGCCTTCCGCCACGACGGTGTTTTGCCTGAACTTCAAATCGAACTTCGTGCTGCGGAGCATCGGCTGGCCCCGGACCGGGCGGCGCAATGCGGAACGTATCTGCCCGCTGCGCAGTGTCGTAGTCCCGTGATTCGATTTGATCTCGAGTTGTTGAACGCGTCCGGTCGGAGATCGACTCTTGATGGACATACTGCGTAGAGAAAACTCACCCTGCTTGCGTGGGTCCAGGCCTGGAAGCCTCGTCGCCAGGATGTTCTCCAGCGTATTCTTGTTCCACTCCACGCGCCATGTATAGACCGGCGAATGGTTGCAGAAGTCGTCGCTTCCGCGTTCCCGGTCCCGCACGGAGCGCAGGTACGGAATGGGATTGCCTCCCCAGGCGTCCTCGATGGATTCGGTTTCGCCCGCGCAGGTCGAGGAGTACTGGGCGGCAATCGGTTTGCCGTCATAGGTAGCGATCACGCCGCGGGTCTCCGATATCGCCCGGTCGGCGAGGGGCCATTCCGCGCTGTAGCCGTGGTATACCTGGTCGGCCACGGTACCGTACAGATCGAATCCCAGGGCCTTGCGTCTGCCCAG
Source organism: Gemmatimonadota bacterium (assembly GCA_009835325.1). Classification (NCBI taxonomy): domain Bacteria; kingdom Pseudomonadati; phylum Gemmatimonadota; species Gemmatimonadota bacterium. The sequence goes on from VXWP01000112.1 coordinate 9,029, forward strand.
GTTCGCCACCGTGTACGTCCGGGCCGCTACGGCCTGGGCCTTCAACGCCTCGATGCGGTCTTCCTTGAGCTTGCCGATTTCCGGGGGGACGACCCCGCGCAGGTAGTTCTCCACGTCGAGGATGTTCACGACGGTCAACTTGCCGTTCTTGTTCGAAACCACCTCCATCGATCCGCGGTACTCCCGGTCCGCGGCTTTGAGACGTCCTTCCCGCGCGAGCGGGTTCACCTGGATCGGACCGGTATAGAGTCCCTGGGCCGCGCCGCCTGGCGCGGACACGTCGATCCACGCGCCTTTCGCCTGCATGCTCCAGATCTGCCCGGAAGAGGATGTGCCGATCACTTCGCCGCTGGCCCGGTCCACGACGCGGAAGCGGCCTGTACCGGTCAGGCTGGCAGAATCCCGGTTCACCAGCAAGCCGATTCGGATCATCGGAAGCTGGCCGGGCTTGAACGCCCCCGTTGTCGGCGCGGTCTCGGAAGGGGCCGGTCGTGCGGGACGATCGGATGGGAGTGGCCTGCCGGCGCATCCCAGGATCAACAGGAACAATACCAGGGCCGGCCACCACGCGGACCGTACGCGTCCCGGCGCGTGAGCTGGCCACCGCGTTCGCCGCGCGGACCGTATTCGAATCGGCACGAGGTCAGGCATGGTACCGGCGCGGTCTGTCACGATGCCGGCCGGGATCCGGTCTTTGATGTTCCGCATGGTTGACGTGCTGAAGCGCATCACGAACTTCCCTCTCCATGCTGCATGTGCATGCTGCATCATCCTGGCAGGCAGATCTTGCCCAGCACCGCGGGCCGATCCGCGCCCGTCGCTCCCGGAAGACTGCCCTGCCGGCCCCGGACCGTCCGGTCGGCGAGTACCGCAAAGGCCACGGCCTCCTTGGCGTCCGAGGACAGGCCGTGATCATCGGAAGTGGATATCTCGACAGGCGCCAGCACCCGGGCGAGTCGCTCGAGCAGGAAACCGTTTCTGGCTCCGCCGCCGCTCACGATCAGTTCGTCCAGGCGCGTGACGACGGGAATGACGAACCGTCGACAGGCGTCCTCAATGGAACGAACGGTGATTTCCGTGGCAGTCGCAAGCAGATCCTCGCTGCTGAGCCCGGCCTCCCGACCCGCGCGAACCAGGGTTGACGCGCAACGGTCACCGAACAGTTCCCGGCCCGTGGACTTGGGAGGCGGCTGCTCGAAGTAGGGCATGGCCAGCACGTCCGTTACCAGGCTTTCCGTAGCCTTGCCGCGCCTTGCGGCCGCGCCGCCCGCATCCATGTCGCGTCCCAGTTCCGCCCGGGCGACGGCATCGATCAGCATGTTGGCCGGGCCCGTATCGAAAGCCAGCACGTCTTCGGGTTTCGGGTCCGCGGGCAGCACGGTGAGATTCGCGATGCCCCCCAGGTTCAGTAGTCCCCGGGCCTTTTCGGGATGCCTGAAGAGCAGGTAGTCCACATAGGGCACGAGCGGAGCGCCCTGTCCGCCCCGGGCCACGTCCGCCGCCCGGAAGTCGCCAACCGTCACCACGCCGGTTCGCTGCGCGATCACCGAAGGATCGCCGATCTGCAGCGTCGCCCCGGTTTCCACGTCGAATCTTCGTTCCCGTTCTGGGAGATGCTGGACGGTCTGTCCGTGGGAACCGATCAGATCAATCTCCTCCATGGACAGTCCGGTGGAACCCGCTACGACGAAAGCCGCCCTTGCAAAGAGTTCCCCCAATTCGAAATGCAGCCGGCACAACTCGTCGATCCTGCCGGTCTTCGCATCGGAGACTTCCATCAGTCGATCGCGCAAGCCCGATGGAAAGGCCACCGTATCGAAGCCCAGCACGTCAAGGGAAAGCCTGTCGTCCTTTTCGCCCAGTCGTATCACGGCCGCGTCGATCCCATCGGCGGACGTGCCCGACATTAGTCCGATGATCCGGCGGTCCTGTGTGGTATGGAATCCCGATAACACGACAGTGCTGCCTCGCACGGCTGGTTTTGTAACTTGCCACCAGGTCATCTCGATCGCCGAATTTGCTGCTGAAATATGACCCGCCGTCCTTCGGTTGTCAAGCCGGTTGGTGCGGTCCTCGACGCCAGTTGGTTCGTTTCTCGGCGTCCGTTGGACATGGGAAAGGCATTCGAAAATCGTTGCGTAAACGCGCCTGTTTTCTATAATATCAATAAAGCGAAAATCCCGGGGATGAAGTGGTCCGGTTGGTTGTGCGTCCGACTGGTCCGGCAGGTTATGACCGGCGCGGTTGGTCCGTCTGACTGCGTGGCGGACTGGTCCACCTGGCCTTGACCGGTATGGTTGGTCAATATTGGAACGGGTTGTCCGACTGGTCCGGGACGGGACCATCCCTATTCACTAAGAAGCGAGGATACTCATGAAAAAATCGACCTGGATCCGGTGGGTCGCACTTTCGGCCGTTAGCATTTCGATTGCGCTGTTAAACAGCTTCGCCACGGCCCAGAACCACGCGCCGAATCCGTACACCACCGTAGAAGGCATATGGGGCAAGCTGGGAGGGGACAGGACCTGGGGCTCCACGAGCGCGGTCTTTCCGGCCCAGGACGGCAGCGGGAACATCTGGGTGGCTGAAAGATGCGGACAGAACTCCTGCGTCGGCAAGGAAGACGTACCGCCGATCCTGCTCTTCGACAGCGACGGCAACCTGCTGAAAAGCTTCGGCGCGGGCATGTTCGTCTGGCCCCACGGCATCTTCGTGGACTCGGAGAACAACGTCTGGGTGACTGATGCGAGAGGCGGTGTAGGTATCGGCCACCAGGTCCACAAGTTCAGTGAGGACGGGGAATTGCTGATGAGCCTGGGCATCGCCGGAGTGGCGGGCGAAGGGGACGGCATCTTCAACCAGCCCTCCGACGTCCTCGTGGCGCCCGACGGAAGCATTTTCATAGCGGACGGTCACGGGTCCCGCGGCAACAACCGCATCGTCAAGCTGGCGCCGAACGGATCGTTCATCAAGGCCTGGGGCGAAACGGGACAGGCTTCCGGCCAGTTCCGGGATCCCCATGCCCTGGCCATGGACTCCCAGGGCCGGCTTTACGTCGGCGACCGGGGCAACGCCCGGCTCCAGATCTTCGACCAGGAAGGCGAGTACATCGCCACCTGGACCCAGTTCGGCCGGCCGAGCGGCCTTTTCATCGATGCCAATGACGTGCTCTACAGCGCAGATTCCGAGTCTAATGCGACCTGGGGGGCCAACCCGGGCTGGAAACGAGGCATCCGCATCGGCAGCATCCGGGACGGCGGTTTCATATCGGCCTTCATCCCCGATCCCGTGGTGGATGCCGATAACGCCGGAACGACCGGCGCGGAAGGCGTCGCCGTGGATGCCATGGGCAACGTATACGGCGCTGAGGTCGGACCCCGCATGTTGCGGAAATACGTCATCACCGGGGAATAGGGCGACCTGTAACAACGGATGGTCGAGGCCAGTTTCAACTGAAGGGCAAGGCCAGCAACACCAAAAGGCGCGGATCGTGTACTGATTAAATCTCAGTGTCCGCGCCTTTTGCTATTCCGGTAATCTGGAGCCGGATGCCGCCGGTCCGCCCGCACTACCCGCACCACGCGCTCCACCCGCTATAAAAAATAAGTTCTTTTACAATCCAGTTTTTTACCGTATATTCCCCGTTAAGCCCGTGATACCAGGCTTGGCGGGGTTTTT
>VXWP01000113.1 GCA_009835325.1 Gemmatimonadota bacterium
CGGTGATCCCCACCATTTCTTCGGCGCGGCGCTCGGTCTCGGCCACCTCGTCTCTAACGTCGTCCGGATAATACACCTGTCCGGCCCGTACGGTTAGATGCGGGGTGATCATGCTGGGCCCGCTTTCCTGCCGTCCGTGGGCATCGGTAAACGTAAATCGGCCTTCTTCCAGGTCGAAAACGGCGATGTCGGCGACGCTTCCCTTCTTCAGCGTACCGATATCATCTGATCGGTTCAGTACTCCCGCGGGATTTGATGTCGTCTGGCGGACGATCTCCTCGAAATCCAGCCCCATGTTCAGCAGTTTGGATGCCGTTTCAGGAAGACTGTACACCGGCGATCTCAGGCTGTAGACGTGCAGGTCGGTACTGATCACGTCGGACAGGAAACCCAGTTCGACCGCCCTTTTGGCGATGCCGTAATGAAAACTCCCGGCGCCGTGGCCCAGGTCGAAGAACACGCCGCGTTCTCTGGCTTCGTATACCTCGGGAATCACCCGGTCGTCGTCGCCGAGGATATGATCTCCCTTGCCCTGGTAGCAGTGGGTCACAACATCGCCCGGACGTAGCAGCTCCAGAATATCCGGCAGGGCAACGCCCCTGTCGATGTGTACCATTACCCGGGTGTCTGCCATCTCGGCGGCTTCGACGGCCCGCCGGAGCGGCTCCACGCCGTGGCTTCCCACCTGGAACGCCCCCTGCCGGACCTTGACGCCGACGCAGTGACGCGGCCACATCGAAATGACCCGGGCGGTACGCTCGGGATCGGCGTTTTTAATGTCCTCCATCTCGCCGCGCATGGAATTCAGGAGCCCGATACTGCTGATATGGACAAAGGTGAGCACTTCGGTCCGGGAGGGTTCGACGATGAACTCGAGAAATCCGCGCAGGTTGGTCCATCCCGGACTTCCGGCGTCCACGATGGTGGTCACGCCGGTCGCCAGGCAGAGGGCGTCGGCCTTGATGCCGAAGGTCGTGGCGCCGGCGTAAACATGGGCGTGAAGATCGATCCAGCCGGGCGTAAGGTACTTTCCCGATACGTCAATGGTCGTCGATGCACCGGCTTCAATACGATCGGAAACCGCCACTATTTTGCCGTTTCTGATCCCGACGTCGCCTTTTCCGTTCTTCTGTTGGGAGGGATCGATGATCGTCGCGCCCGACAGCACCAGGTCGAAAGCCATGGTAAACCTCCGAAATCGGTTTCAAAGGGACGCGACGGTCCTGATACCGGTCAGCGCCCAAGTCATTGACATTTGCAAAGTATAATCATATCGTTTTGTCCCATCAATGGACTTAACCGAACCTAACCTGGTCCCGCCACTTCGAGGATGCATGTCATGGCGAGCGGTCTGACGGACCACCAGATCAATCAGTATCTTGAAGACGGCTTCCTGCCGATTGAAAGGCTGTTCGACCCCACTTCGCTCGATCCCTTGATCGCGGAATTGAACGAGGTCGTCGATACCTGGGCGGAGCGGTACCACGCGGAAGGGCGGCTGCCGGAACGGTTTGTGGACGAGCCCTTCGAACGGAGGCTAAACCGGATCCACGAGGCCATGGACGGCCAGTGCGGGGAATTGCACGAGGCCGTACTGGGAAAGCGTAAGACCGCGGGAATGTTTCACGTCATGACCCTGCCCGGGATCCTGAACGTGGTCGAATCCCTCATCGGCCCGGAGATCCTCGTCCATCCCCAGTTCAACTCCCGGGCCAAGCTTCCGGACAGGACGTCGGTCGTGGACTGGCACCAGGACATTGGGTTCCTGGAACCGGACGTGATGCAGACTTTCATGGTCAATTTCTGGCTGCCGTTGGTGGATACGAACGAACGCAACGGCTGCCTGGAGGTCATCCGCGGCAGTCACCGCAGTGAACGCCTGCCCTTCGAGGACTCACCCGAGAACATCGATCCCGGCGCTTTGCCCGCCGGCGAGCGGGTATCCTGTCCCATTCCCCGGGGCGGCGTGCTCCTTTTGCAGCACACCACGGTACACCGATCCGCGCCGAATTTCTCGGATCACATACGATGGAGCCTGGATATCCGGTACAGCGACTGGCGCAAGCCCACGGGAAGGGACGAGGTACCGGGCTTTATCGCCCGCAGCCGGTCCCATCCGGAGAAGGTCGCCACCGGACACGAGGCATGGCAGCGGGTGCTCGACCGGGTTTGAGGGTCCATCGACAACAATACCACAGACCTCCAGTCCGGCGTTCGAAACGAGGCGGACGAAAGACCTCCGTTTCTCCTGGCCATCGGACTTGGTCTCCAGTTCGCCCTGCTTACCGTCGGAAGCGTGTTCCTGAAAGTGGCCATCGTGAGCCGTGCCGGAGGCGCCGGTGAAGACTACCTTGCATGGGCGGTCTTCGCCGCCGCGGTGATCACCGGAACGACCACCATCATCCAGGTTTTGCGCGTAGGACGCGTCGGAGCAGGCTATGTGCTCCTGATGGGCACGTCCGGCAGTTTCATCGCGATCAGCATTTCGGCGCTGCTGGAGGGCGGTCCTGCGCTGATGGCAACCCTCATCATCGTCGCGTCGCTCTTCCAGTTCCTGCTTTCCGTCCGTCTTTCCTTGCTGCGCCGGGTCCTGACGCCGGTCGTTACGGGTACGGTCATCATGTTGATCCCGGTCTCGGTCACGCCCGTCGTTTTCAGGTTGCTGGGTGATGTTCCCGAAGGATTTCCGGAAACGTCCGCACCCGCCACGGTGCTCGCTACCCTGTTGGTGACCATATTCATCGCGTTGAAGGCCAAGTCGTCGCTGAGGCTATGGGCGCCGGTGATCGGCATGGTCACGGGGTCCCTCGTCGGCGGATACTATGGCTTGTACGACACGGAGCGCGTGATCGCCGCGCCCTGGCTCGGATTACCGGACGGCCACTGGCCGGGTATCGATCTCTCCTTCGGTACGGCCTTCTGGGCGCTGCTGCCCGCTTTCCTGTTTGTAACGCTGGTGGACGCCGTGGATACGATCGGCGATTCGGTCGCGATTCAGCGCATATCGTGGCGCCGGCCCCGGGCCGTGGACTATCGGGCGGTGCAGGGCGCCCTGGCCGCGGACGGCACGGGGAATTTCCTTTCCGGTCTGCTGGGCACCATACCCAACACCACCTATTCCTCAAGCATCGCGGTAACGGAACTGACCGGTGTGGCCTCCCGCATGGTCGGGGTGGTCGTGGGGGTGATCTACATCCTCGTCGCGTTTGTGCCAAAGGTCCCGGCGGTGGTCCTCGCCATACCGAATCCGGTCGTCGGCAGTTTCCTGCTCGTGTTGCTGGCTATCCTCTTCCTCATTGGCATGAAGCTGGTCATGCAGGACGGGATCGACTACCGAAAGGGGCTGGTGGTCGGGGTGGGCTTCTGGATCGGCGTGGGTTTTCAAAACGACGCGATATATCCCGCGCTGGTGGCCGACTTCGCGGGCGGTTTCCTGCGGAACGGGATGACTTCAGGCGGGCTTGCGGCGATCCTGATGACGCTGTTTCTGGAACTGGCCGCTCCCCGAAGGTACCGGATGGAGACCGCCCTCGATACCGCGGCGCTGCCGAAGATTCGGGCTTTTCTGGAGGCATTCGCCGCCCGGCAGGGCTGGGACAAGGAGACGGCGGACCGGCTCGTGGCCGCCAGCGAGGAAACGCTGTTGACGCTGAGTCCACGGGATAGCGAGACCGGCCAGCGCCGCCGGCTGCTCCTGGTCGTACGTCGCGAGGACTACAGCGCGATCCTGGAACTCGTCGCGGCCACCGGCGAAGGCAACCTCCAGGACCGGATCGAGCTGCTTGGCGACGCTCGAGCCGTGGAAACACCCGAAGAAATGGATGTGTCTCTGCGCCTCCTGAGGCACTTCGCTACTTCGGTCCGCCATCAGCAGTACCACGACACGGACATCATCACCCTCGAGGTCGATGTCCGGCAGCCGGATCCGGACGCATCACGTCGGTAGCGGACCGATCGGCACGCCCTGTGATTCACCAGGCGTTTCACCAGGCGTTGCTCCTTATGGAATGCCTTGACTCGATGGCACGTGCCTTTATTTTGCTAATTTCGTGCGTAATTCCAGTGCTCGTGAGCATTCCCATTCCTCGGTCGGCAGACCGATCCAAGTCCCTGCTACAAGGCCGTAGCACTTAATCTGAACAGGACCCTGCATGAACACAGATGCCTCAGCCCGCCAGTCAAGCGTTCGTTATGAAGCGGACGAACGTCCACCGCTTCTCCTGACCATCGGACTCGGACTCCAGATCGCCTTGCTTACGGTTGGGGGTGTGGTCCTGACCGTGGCCATCGTGAGCCGGGCCGGCGGCGCCAGCGAATCCTTCCTGACCTGGGGGGTGTTCGCCGCGGCGGCGATCAGCGGCACGACCACGGTTATTCAGGCCATTCGAGTCGGCCGCATCGGCGCGGGCTACGTACTCATGATGGGTACGTCGGGCAGCTTTATCGCGGTCTGCATCGGGGCGCTCGCGCAAGGCGGCCCCGCGCTGATGGCGACGCTCATCATCATCTCGTCGCTGTTCCAGTTCCTGCTGTCCGCACGCCTTTCCCTGTTGCGTAGGATTCTGACGCCGGCGGTCTCCGGGACGGTCATCATGCTGATCTCGGTCACGGTGATGCCCATCGCGTTCAACATGCTGAACCGGGTACCGGAAGGCATGCCGTCCTCCTCCGCTGCGGTCACGGCCCTGGCCACCGTGCTGGTCACCCTCGGCATCGCATTGAAGGCGAAGTCGTCGCTGCGCCTCTGGGCGCCCGTGATCGGCGTCGCCGCGGGGTCCATCGTGGGCGGATACTTCGGCCTGTACGATGCCGGACGGGTAGCCGCCGCATCCTGGCTGGGTCTTCCGGACGGGAGCTGGCCGGGCATCGATATCTCTTTCGGTCCCGCCTTCTGGGCGCTGCTCCCCGCCTTCATGTTCGTAACGCTGGTCGGCGCCGTGGAAACGATCGGCGACTCGGTCGCGATCCAGCGCGTTTCGTGGCGCAGGCCCCGGGCGGTGGATTACCGGGCCGTGCAGGGCGCCGTGGCCGCGGACGGCTTGGGCAACCTCCTGTCCGGTCTTATGGGCACAGTGCCTAATACGACCTATTCCTCAAGCATCGCGGTGACCGAGTTGACCGGCGTGGCTTCCCGCATGGTCGGCGTGGTCGTGGGGCTGGCCTTTGTCATGGTCGCGTTTATCCCGAAGTTCCTGGCGGTCGTCCTCGCCATTCCGGATCCCGTGGCCGGCGGCTTTCTGATCGTGCTGCTTTCCATGCTGTTCGTCATCGGCATGAAGTTGGTCTTGCAGGATGGGATCGACTACCGGAAGGGGCTGGTCGTAGGGGTGGGTTTCTGGATCGGTGTCGGTTTTCAGAATGACGCGATCTTTCCCGCGCTGGTCTCCGACTTCGCGGGCGGACTCCTGCGGAACGGCATGACGGCCGGCGGACTGACCGCGATACTCATGACGCTTTTCCTGGAAATCACCTCCCCCCGTCGTCACCGGATGGAATCGGACTTCGATCTTGCGGCACTGCCGAAGATCCGTGCGTTTCTTGAAGGATTCGCCCGTCGCCAGGGCTGGGACAAGGGGACGGCGGACCGGCTTATGGCCGCGAGCGAAGAAACGCTGTTGGCGCTGATTCCGCGGGACGGTGAGCACAGCCAGCCCCGGCGGCTGCTCCTGGTCGCGCACCGGGAGGGCGAAAGCGCGGTCCTCGAACTGGTCGCGGCGACCGGCGAGGGAAACCTGCAGGACAGAATCGAGCTGCTCGGGGACGAAAGAGCCGTGGAGACGCCGGAGGAATTGGAAATATCGTTACGTCTCTTAAGACACTACGCTTCGTCGGTGCACCACCAGCAATACCACGATACCGATATCGTCACCCTTCAGGTGGACGTGCGCCCGCCCCCGCCCCCGCCACAATAACCTCGGGCTCAGTGGACTTGAACGGACTGTCTTTCGAAGACCGGCAGTGCGTGGAAGCGTAGTGGTACTGGAGCGCTCTCCGGCGGCGGTCGGACATATTCGGCGGCGTGTAGTGGTAGGTCTCGCCGTGGAAAACGAGGGCGTCCCCGGACTTCATGACACAGGCCACCGCGTCGTCCGCCGTGGGCGCCGAAGCCAGCCCGTAATCGTCCGCAACACCCCCGTGTTCTCCAATCCCCGCGCGGTGCGACCCCGGTATGACGTGCATGCATCCGTTCGCCACGTCGGCGTCGTCCAGCGCGATCCAGAATCCGAATACATCGTTGGGTTCCAGGCGGAAGTAGGCATTGTCCTGGTGCCAGACCTTCTGGCCGCCGAACCGGGGCGGTTTCATCAGCAGCATGCTCTGAAACAGGGCAACGTCCGGTCCGATCAGTTCGAGAGCCATACCCACCATTTTGGGATGGAGGGCCAGTGCGTGGAACAGCTCGCTGTGGCGGGTCATCCGGAACAGCTTCCTCACCCCCAGCTCCATGGATTCGGGTGTTACCGCACCGCGGCGAACGGCCGGCTCGATCTGCACCAGTTCCTCCGGGACGTCCGGATATCGGTCCACGATCGCTGTAATCTCGAGCCGGATGGATTCGACTTCGTCCGGGGACAGGAACGCCTCCGCGATGAAGTAGCCGTCCCGGTCGAAGGCGGTTTTCTGCGCTGTCGACATCAGCGTCTCGGTGGTCATTCTCAGTCCTTCCAGTTGAAGACGACGCCCATCATGTTCTTTTCACGCCTGTAAATCATCTCGTAGGCTTCATTGATCTGGGAATAATGCATCCGGTGGGTCACGAGGCGCTTCGGTTCCAGCTTGCCCTCGCGCATCAGGTCCAGCGTGAAGCGGCACATAGCGGACCATTCCCTCCGGTCGCCCAGTTCCGGGGGGAACAGATAGCCGGCCCGCCCGTTGACCGCGATCAGCGAAATCCCCTTGGCATAGAACCATTCCATGTCCAGGGGGTTGAAATCGAGCGGCGGTTCGCCCCGGCCGGGCAGGGCCACGATGCCGACCCGCCCGTTGTCGCGCACGATCTGGCAGGAAGTCCGCAGCGCGGGCCAGGGATTGGCCGTGAGTATGACCAGGTCGACGCCCTCGCCGTGGGTGAAGTCGTTCAGCTTGCCCGCGAGATCGGGGTCGTCGTGCATAAAGGTCGCGTCCGCCCCCATGCGATCGGCCATTTCCATGCGCACCGGGCTGTTCGCGATTCCGATCGTCCGCGCGCCGAGGCAGGGACCGAGTCCTACGGCGCCGAGTCCGAGGACGCCCAGTCCCACGACAGCCACGTTCTCGCCGGGCTGGAACTGCGACTTGTAGTAGCACAGGGCGCTGAGCGTGTACAGGTGGCCGTATACCGCGTCCTCGTCATGTACGCCGTCGGGGACCTTGACGAGCATTTCATCGTCCTTCGCGATGAACTCGGACTGGTGCGGGTACCGGGAGATAACCCGGTCGCCCACGGCGAAATCTTCGACCGCGTCTCCCACGCCGCGGATCACGCCCAGGTTGCTGTCCCCGACCCAGCGCGGAAAATCCGGTGCTCCGGGCACCTGCTCCGCGCCTTCGTAGTTGCCCCGGTCCGTCCCGATCTTGAGCGCCGATATGACGGTTTCCACCCTGAGGTCGTGGGGACCCAGGCTGTCCGTATCCAGGTCATGATCTTCGATGCGGAGGTCTCTTGGGCCATAGAGCATGGCGATTTTCATGGATTGTGCTCCAATCAGGCCGACAGGGCGGAAAGGCAGCGGTCGTAGACCTCGAATCGCTCGCCTTCCGTCTCCTCGGGGTCCACCAGCTTGAGCCACAGGGCGCTGCCGGGCTTTGCCGAGCTGTAGGACCGGTGGCTGCCGATCACGGAGGGATCCTCGCCGTGCCAGGCGATTTCCCCCTCCTGCATGTAGATGAATTCTCCGCGGTGACGGTCCACGATGTCGTTCCGGTGATCGCGGTAGAACAGGCCCTGTTCACAGGCCGTGCGCCGCAGCGTATGGATCAGTGCGGGCGCTTCATCGGGATCCGAATCGAAGTGCGCCACCGGGGTTTGGACATCGCTTTCGAAATCGATTTCGTCCAGGTCTACCGTGCCGAAACCCCGCTGTGCGGCCACCAGGAGATGATTCCGGTCCCGGCGAAATGGCGGCGTCGGCCAGTCCGACGCGGGATCGTGCCCCATCAGGTAGGCGCCGCAGGCGTCCGTGGCCGTTATCTGATCGCCGGCGATCAGCACGTCGCCCACGCGCCCTTCGCCGCCCCATTCCCTTCCCTTCTGTCCCACGAGTCCGTCGATGATGTTCAGACAGGGGTTCGTGATCATGGCCAGGTCCGGAAGCACGTATGAGAGCCTGATCGCATGATGGAAATACGTTCGGACCCGTCCCCCCGGGGGAACGATGGGCGGAAGCCCGAAGAGATTCTTCATGCACAGCGTGATGCCCATGAACGAGTGATTCTTCATCTTCGCCACGGAAATGGCTTCGTCCGCGTCCTCGAAGACGCCGCTCAGGATATAACGGTCGAACATGTTCCCGCCGCCCGGCACCTCGTAGACCGCCCAGGGCGGCCGGTTCGAGTCGTCGTACTTGACGTCGTATTCCCGGAGGTGGTGGACGTAATTGAACTCGTCCGGCGTAAGTTTGTCCGGCGCATAGGGATTGGTGTCCGTGGCGTAGATCTCCGCATCGGTATGTTCCCGAAGCAGTTGCAGCACGGCCCTGCAGACCGCGTCGTCCACCAGTTCCTGCCGGCGCCCCTTGAATCGGACGACGTTGTCCATGGGTTTCATCATGTTGAACTTGATGACGATCTTCCGGGCTTTCTCGATGCGCGCCCAGGACTCCGCAAGCGGTTCGGTGATGCGCTTGAGGGTTTCGTAGACGCCTTCGTAGGGCGTCCGATGGTCGCAGGACGCCGCGCGAACGGTATATGGCTTCTCCGGCATATCGCGGTCTCCAGATGTTGCGGAAAGCGAATAGATACAAGTCAAGTTGCAATATACATCCACCGGAATCGGCGACAAGAGTAAAGCCCCGGTGCGGTGCTCGACATCGCCGAAGGCATTCAAAATGAAAGGCGCGGGTATTTTGGGTTGTATATTAAGTTTCGATGGGGCATATTGAACACCCCTTTGTCCTGTGATTCCCCTCGGGGAAACCGAATCGCCAACGGGAATGCGGCGCGCCCGCGGAAGATAGACCGGCCCAGCCCGACCTAGCCCGGCCCAGCCCGGCCGGGCCACGCGCCGCGGCCACCAGGAAGGTGAGCACGGAATTGAACGCGCTTCGGAAATTCGTACGGTTCGTGGACGGGTTGAACGAACGTGTCGGCTCGGTCGTTTCCTGGTTTACGACCCTGCTCGTCCTGACCGTCTGTATCGACGTGTTCACCCGGTATTTCCTGCGCAGCAGCAGCGTGGCGGTGCAGGAACTGGAGTGGCACTTCTTCGCGGTGATCTTCCTGCTCGCTTCGGCGTGGGCCCTTAAACACAACAAGCACGTCCGCGTGGACGTGCTGTATATGAACTTCAAGCCCCGAAACCAGGCCCTGGTCAATCTCATCGGCAGCCTGCTGTTTCTGCTTCCCTTCGCGGTGATCGCGATCTGGAGCTCCCAGAATTTCGTCCTGAATTCCTTCCGGATCGGCGAGGTTTCGCCGGATCCCGGCGGCCTGCCCGCCCGCTACATCCTGAAGGCCATGATCCCCATCGGGTTCTCGCTCATACTCCTCCAGGGACTGGCCCTGGCGGCACGCTCCCTGGACCGGTTCATCCACGGAGGTGAAGATCCCATGGGCGAAATGGACGAATCGCCCCCGAGAGGGCTATCGGCCAGGGAGGAGGACGCGGTTTGACCGAAGCGATGCCCCTCATCCTCTTCCTGGTCCTCTTCCTGCTGCTCCTGATGGGGTACCCGGTCGCCTTTACGCTGGGCGGCGTGTCCGTACTCCTCGGGCTGATGACCTTCGGCGCGGATTTCTTCAACCTGCTGCCCCTGCGCATCTGGGGCGTCATGACGAATTACGTCCTGCTTGCCGTGCCCCTGTTCGTCTACATGGGCGTCATGCTGGAGAAATCGGGCCTGGCCGAGGACATGCTGGAGACCATGGCCCTGCTCTTCGGCCGGCTGCGGGGCGGACTCGCCGTGGCGGTGGTGATCGTGGGGGCCTTGCTCGGCGCTTCCACCGGCATCGTGGGGGCGACAGTCGTGACCATGGGCCTGCTCAGCCTGCCCACCATGCTCAGGCGGGGCTACAGTCCCCAGGTGGCCACGGGCACGATCGCCGCGTCGGGGACGCTCGGGCAGATCATACCGCCCAGCGTAGTGCTCGTGCTGCTCGGGAGCATCCTCAACGTGTCGGTCGGCGACATGTTCATCGGCGCGGTCATACCGGGCGCGATTCTCGTAGGCATGTACCTCGTGTGGCTTGCCATCGTGGCCCTGATCAAACCGGACGAGGCTCCGGCCATGCCTGCCGATGAACTGGCCGCGTTCCGCGAAAGCGGCATGTTCAGGAAGATCATCCGGGCCTTCCTGCTTCCCCTGGGCCTGATGACCGTCGTGCTGGGCTCCATCTTTGCGGGTATCACCTCGCCGACGGAAGCGGCGGCCGTGGGCGCACTGGGCGCGACGCTGCTCACCGTTTTCCAGGGCAAGTTTTCCTATGAAACGCTGAAGGAGGTCATGAAGGAGTGCACGCACATCACGTGCATGGTCTTCTTCGTGCTGGTGGGCGCCGAGGCCTTCGGTCTGGTGTTCCGGGGCATGAAGGGCGACGCGTACATGACGAGCCTGATCATGGACGCCAACCTGAGTACCTACGCCTTCCTGGCCCTGGTCCTGGTCATGATCTTCATCGCCGGCTTCTTCATAGATTTCATCCAGATCACCTACATCATCGTACCGGTCGTCACGCCCATCTTCATCGCCTTCGGCGTCGATCTGCTGTGGCTCGGCATCCTGATCGCGGTGAATCTGCAGACTTCCTTCCTCACGCCACCTTTCGGGTTTTCCCTGTTCTACCTCAAAGGGGTGGCCCCGCCCGAAGTGCAGACCCGCCATATCTACAAGGGTATTCTGCCCTTTATCGTGATCCAGCTCATCTGCCTGGGCTGCCTGGTTTACGCTCCGATGCTTGCGACCTGGCTGCCGGGCCTGCGCTAGGCGTCAATAACCGATCGCGCAACCGTCTTTCCGGGGCTCCGACGCGCCGTGCAGCATGCCGGATTCCGGGTCGATGCGAATCGCCTGGTAGCCGCCGTACCCGTGGGAGGAACGCGATATCCGGTGGCCCATTTCCTCCAGCTGCCGGAAAGCCCCTTCTTCGATGCCTTCTTCCACGTTGACCCGGCCTCCTCCGGCCTCCATGGGGGCGCCCGTGGGTTCGGCCGAACCGAAGTGCTGGAACCGCGGCGCGTCGCCCGCCTCCTGCACGTCCATGCCGAAATCGATCATGCTGCAGAGGACCTGGACGTGTCCCTGCGGCTGCATGGCGCCGCCCATCAGGCCGAATGTGATCCAGGGCTGCCCGTCCCGGGTCACCATGGCGGGGATGATGGTGTGGAAGGGCCGCTTGTGGGGCGCCAGGGCGTTGCGGTGCATGGGATCCAGCGAGAAGAGCTGCCCCCGGTTCTGGATGGGAAATCCCGTGCCCTCCGGCACGATGCCCGATCCGAAACCCCGGAAGATGCTCTGGATAAACGAAACGACGTTGCGTTCCTGGTCGACGACGGTCATGTAGGCCGTGTCGCCGTGCCGCAGGATGGGTTCGCCTTCCGGGACGTCGACCGCTGCCCTGCGAGGATCGATCCGTGCGCGCTGCCGGTCGGCGTAGTCCTTTGACAGCAGCGCCTCAACGGGCACGTCGGCGAAGGCGGGATCGGCGTAGAACACAGCGCGGTCGGCGTAGGCGAGTTTCTTGGCCTCGATCTGCAGGTGCAGCGTTTCGGCCGACAGGCAGCCGGTTTCTGCGAGGTCGTAGCCTTCCAGGATGTTCAGCATCTGCAGGGCAGCGATGCCTTGCCCGCTCGGGGGCAGTTCCCAGACCGTATAGCCCCGGTAGTCGACGCTGACTGGATCGTCCCAGGTCGACGCGTGGTCCCGGAAATCCTCGGGGCTGAACAGCCCGCCGACGTCCCGGGAACAGGCCACGACGGCCTCGGCGATTTCGCCTTCGTAGAACGCGTCGCGACCGCCCTCGGCCAGGATGCGGTAGGAACGGGCCAGGTCCGGGTTCCGGAACACCGCGCCGGGTTCGGGCGCTTTCCCTCCGGGCAGGTAGACGCGTACGGACTCGGGCCACGGCGTCAGCAACGGCGTGGATCCCGCCCAGTCCCGCGCAATGATGTCCGATACGGGAAACCCGTTCTCCGCGTAGTAGATAGCAGGTTCCAGCAACTGCCCCAGGGACATCGTTCCGAAGCGGTCGAGGAGGCGGGACCAGCCGTCGACACAACCCGGGACGGACCAGTTCAGCGGACCTGTACCGGGGATGTATTCATGCCCCAGCCCGGCGTAGTAGTCGATCGTGGCCGCGTAGGGTGCCCGGCCGCTCGCGTTGAGTCCGGTCAGTCCGCCGCTTTCGGCCTCCCGGACGATGGCGAACAGGTCGCCGCCGATGCCGCAGGACATGGGTTCCACCACGCCGAGTACGGCGTTGACGGCGATGGCGGCGTCAATGGCGTTGCCGCCGGATTTGAGGATCTCGATGCCGGCCTGGGCGGCCAGCGGCTGGCTCGTGGCCACCATGCCCCGGGGCGCCATGACGACTGAGCGCCGCGAACCGCGGTAGGTGTGGGGATCGTATCGCATGGTCTGGGTATTTCTCCGTTCGGAGGGTGATCAGCGGAAGAAAGTCTCGGCATCGTGCCGGGGCGCGTAGCCGATCTCTTCCTTCGGCGTCTGTATGTCGAAAATGTTGTACGTATTGTCCGAAATGACGAAATAGTGCCGCGCGGTAGGTAACTCGCCGGCGAGATGGGCCGTGTACGCCGCGTGGACCATGGCCGCCGCGTCCTGCTGGTGGCACCAGACGGAGAAATACCCGCGCTCCTCCGTGATGGGCGTGTTTCGGGGGTTCACGCCGCCCCAGCGCGTGGCCACCGCACCGCAGCCCCGGCTTGCCGCCCGTTCCACCCAGGCCTCGACGTAGGCCTTTTCGTGGCCGTAGTCGTTGATCGGGCAGGCGGGCAGTCGTGCGGAGATCGGATCAGGCCATTCCTGGATCGAATCGAACCTCCGTTCCGCGATCAGCGCGTACGCGCCCGATTCGAAAAAGCGATAGGCGTCGTCCACTGCGTGCACGGAACTCGAACCCACGATCATCGGCCGGTGGTCCGGACCGCCCGGACCGCCGGGACCGTCCAGGTCGCCAGAACCGCCCGGACGGCTCGGACCGCACAGGTCCAGCACCGATTCGAACACCAGGTCCGTCATCGCGTTCATGGCGGCGAGATCGCCCTGCCGGGCCAGGTAGACGACGAGATCGTATCCCGGGAGCATGGCCCGGAATCGATCCGGTTCTTCGACGATGTTCATATCGACGAACCGGCCATCGGCGCGGCCCTCGGCCCGGTCGGGCGCCCCGGGCAGGTCGATGGAACAGAAGCGGTATCTCTCGTCCATCTCCGGCAGGTACGTCCTGAGTCCGGACCCGATCGTCCCCCTGCCCCCGATGAGCAGCGTGTTAAACGCCATGCGGCTTCCCTTCAGTAGGCTTCCAGGTAAAGCGATTTGATTTCGTCGGCCGTGGGCACGCGCGGATTGTTCTGCGGGCTCCCCGAAGCGAGGGCGTCGTCAGCCATCTTGTCCAGTGCGCCGGCCAGGGCCTCTTTGGAGATTCCGCAGTCCCTCAGTCCGGGTATTTCGACGGTGTCGTTGAGTTTCTGCAGACCATCGATGAGCAGTTCACAGGCGGCGGACGTATCATCCTCCTCTTGCGCCCAGCCGAGCTTCCGGGCCAGTACCGCGTACCGCTCAGGCGCCGCCGGTGCACTGAACCGGGTGACGGCCGGCAGCAGCACGGAATTACTGAGGCCGTGGGGCAGATGGAAGACCGCGCCGAGGGGCCTGCTCATGCCGTGTACGAGGCAGACGGAGCTGTTGGCGAAGGCCATGCCGCCCAGGGAGGCGGCTTCCATCATTCCGCTGCGGGCCTCGTGGTCGCCGGGATGCTTCCAGGCACGCACCAGGTGCCTGCCGACGAGGTCGACGCAGGAAAGGGCGAGCGCGTCCGTTATGGTGCCGTTCTTGCGTGATACATAGGCTTCGATGCCGTGGGTCAGCGTGTCCACGCCGACGTTGGCCGTCAGCGAACGGGGCATGGTCAGGGTCAGCGTATAGTCGACGAAGGCCGCCGCGGGCAGCAGATAGGCATCCAGGATCATCATCTTCACGTTGCGCCGCGTGTCCGTGATGACCGTCACCCGGGTCATTTCGCTGCCCGTTCCGGCCGTCGTGGGAACGGCGAACAGCGGCATGCCGGGTCGAGGAGTCCGGTGATAGCCCGCGTATGCGGACAGGGGTCCGTCGTTGGCGGCCATGACCGCGATGGCTTTCCCCGCGTCGATGCTGCTGCCGCCGCCGACCGCGATGACGCCGTCGCAGCCGTTTTCGTTGAGCAGGGCAAGCCCTTCCTCGACGTTCACGTCCGTGGGCTCGGGGGTCACGTCGCCGTAGACACAGGCTCCTATGCCCGCCTGGCGGCACCGGTCCACCATGCGGGCGGGCAAGCCCTGTTCGACGAGGTTGGGATCGGAGACCACCAGCACGTTTTTCAGTCCGGCGCGTGCGGCCTGGGGGGCCGCTTCGTCGAATGCGCCCGCACCATTGAAGATGATGGAAGGGATATTGATCTGCACGGGATCGTTCACCGTCAGGTAACTCCCTTGATGACGGCGCTGTACTGCCGGAATGAACCGGACTGCACGACCTCGCGCAGCGCGTGCACGGCCGTGTGCAGTTCTTCGTAGGTCGTGTAAAGCGGAGCGATGCCCAGCCTGATGTTGTCGGGCATGCGGAAATCGGAAATCACCTGTTTTTCCTCCCGGATCGCCTGGTCGATGCGATATCCCTCAGCATGGCCGAAGGAGACGTGCGACCCCCGGCGTGCGCCGTTCCGGGGTGAATTCAGCGTGAATCCGAGGGGCGCCAGTAAAGACGCCCAGAGGGCGACCAGGTACTCGGACTGGCTCAGCGACTTGGCGCGCGCGGGCTCCACGCCGGCTTCGAGCGCGAGATCCACGCCGGGTTCGATCATGGCCAGGGAAAGGACGGACGGTGTGCCCGTCAAATAACGGTCGATGCCGGTCGCCGGTTCGAATTCAGTATCGAAATAGAACTGCTTCCGGTGGCCGAACCAGCCTGAAATCGGATTGTCCAGCCTGGCCTGCAGGTCTTCGCGGACGTAAAGGAACGCCGGAGCTCCCGGGCCGCCGTTCAGGTACTTGTACGTGGAACCCACCGCCAGTTCGATGCCCAGGTCGTGGCAAGCCATGGGCACGACACCGGCGGAATGACTCAGGTCCCACAGGATCATCGCGTCCCGGCCGTGGGCGATCTCGGTGATCCGCGCCATGTCGTACATGTAACTGGACTTGTACATGACGTGGGAGAGGAGCACCAGGGCCGTATCGTCGTCGATGGTCCGGTCGAGGGCCTCCTCGGACACGGCAAAGCCATTGTCCACGGGGAGTACGACCAGTTCGTACGCGGGATCGAGCAGATCCGCCACGGCCTTCAGGATATAGATGTCGGACGGGAAGTTCACGCTGTCAGTTACGATTCGGTGCCGCCCGGGCCGCTCCTTCAGCGCACCGGCAATCAGCTTGAAAAGGTTGACCGACGTCGAGTCGGCGATGATTACCTCGTCGGGCCGGGCGCCGATCAGGCCGGCCAGCTTGCCGCCGATACGCCTCGAAAGCCCCATCCACTCGTCATTCCAGGCCCGTATGAGCCGGCTGCCCCACTGGTGCCGGATCAGCCGGTCCATCAGGGAGACGGCGTCCCTGGGAACCCGACCGAGGGAATTGCCGTCCAGGTATATCAGGCCGGGGTCGTCGATCAGAAAGCGATCCCGGAACCCGCCCAGGTCATCGCGGCGGTCCAGATATCGCGCGTACTCGAGCGACGTGTCGAAATCCAAACACCTACCTCCACGGGTCGCGGTGTCGCGGGAATGCGGCTGGATAATCGGCGGAAAAGGAAAAACCGGAATGTATACGGAGGGGAAGGCCGGGACAAGTGGAATGTCAACGCCCGGTCGCGCGGTCCGTGCTCATCGGCTGGCCCGCGCGGCCCGCTCGTCCTGCTCCAGGGATCGCGGCTGGGTGCCGAAGATGTTCAGGTCGACAAAGGCCATCGCCCGGGCCAGCGTTTCGCGACTGCGCACCAGCAGGGACTGGGTATACGGAGTGTCTTCGGCGCAGAATCCCGTCGCGGCGAGATCGACGGCATCCGCGAGGTAAAGCGCCCGTTCGCAGTGGAACTGCTGCGAAACGACGATGACGCGGTCGAGTCCGAACACCTTCTTCGCCCGGAAGACGGAGTCCAGGGTCCGCACGCCGGCGTAGTCGAGCATGATGAAATCTTCCGGTACGCCCAGTTCGACCAGGTCCCGCTGCATCGTCGTAGTCTCGTCATAGTACTGTGTGGACGCATCCCCGCTGACGAGAATGGCCCTTACCCGTCCGGCGTGAAACAACTCGGCGGCGGCCTCGATGCGTGCGCGGTAGTACTGGTTTACGTGCCCCTCGGCGTACTTGGAAGTACCCAGCAGGAGTCCCACCTGGCACTCGGGCGTCTCCTCGGCCTGGTAGTACAGACGGGCGGATGCGTTGCGGGTAATGGCGAAGTCGTTCAGCAGGGCTGCGAAGAGACCGGTCATGGCGAGTGCCGTAATGACCCGGGTCCATACCGGCAGATGGCGAAATGCAGGTTTGCTTCGCATTGAAATTGGCGATTTCTGGAGAAATGGATCTTTGAGGGAAGAAGGACTGGGGTTATACTGTCATACTACCTGTCGCGGCCGGTATCGTCAAGCGGTAAACCTTGTAATTTCGTGTTTTCTCTATTGTTGCCGGAGTGATTCCATCATGCATAAACGAGTGCCCACCTGGCTGCTCCCCGTGATCTGGCTGCTCCCCGTGATCTGGCTGCTCCCCGTCGCCGCGGCGGACAGCGGGCAGGACGCGTCGGGCGAAGGGGCGCCGATGACCGTGCTGTTCTATGGCAACAGCCTTACGGCGGGGTTCGGGGTTGATCCCGACGAGGCCTTTCCGCAACTCGTGCAGAATAAGATCGACGGGCTCGGCTGGCCGTTCAAGGTGATCAACGGCGGCGTGGGCGGAGAGACCACGGCGGGCGGCCTGAGCCGTATCGACTGGGTGCTGCAGAACCGTCCGGACGTGTTCATCCTCGAACTCGGCGGGAACGACGGGCTGCGGGGCGTCGACCCCGGCGTCACCCGCCGGAACCTGCGGGTCATCATCCGTCGCGTCCGGGAGCGGTATCCAGCGACGAAAATCATACTCGCCGGCATGCAGGCGCCGCCCAATATGGGCCAGCGCTTTGTGACCGAGTTCAGGGAGATCTACCCGGAGCTGGCGCAATCGGAGCGTGTCTCGCTGATCCCCTTCATTCTCGAGGGCGTCGGCGGCATACCGGAGTTGAATCAGCCGGATGGCATCCATCCGACCGCGGAAGGGCACGCGATCATGGCCGAGCTGGTCTGGAAAGCACTCGAGCCGGTTTTGAAGGGACTTCTGCCCTGATCGGCCGGATCGTCTAGATTTCCGCCCGAAGCACTTCCAGCGGGGACTGGCGGTAGATCCCGGCGCTGGCGGCCATGCCCACCAGGATGGTAATCAACGCGATCCCGCCGACCACGGCCAGCACGGGGATGTAGGCCGGCACGTAGGAGATGTTGAAGACGAAGACGGCCAGGACCCACGTGGCGGCAAAGGCCAGCACGACCCCCGTCAACGCGCCGATCGCGCCGAGGAACAGGTACTCGATCGTCATGATTTTCAGAATCTGGTTCCGGGAACCGCCGAGGGTCTTCAGCAGCACGCTTTCCTGCATCCGCTGGTAACGGCTGTTGGTCACGACGCCCACCAGGACGATGACACCGGTGAAAACGCTGAACAGCGCCATGAAACGGACGATGACGGATACCTTGCCGAGTATGTCGTTGAGGGTATTCAGAATGAGGCTCAGGTCGATCATGGACACGTTGGGAAACCGGCTGACCGTTTCCCGCTGAAAGCTTGCCGAGACCTGCGGATCATCGATCCGGGTCACGACCACGTGGAACTGGGGCGCTTCTTCCAGGACGCCCTCCGGGAAGACCATGAAGAAGTTGGGTTGCATCCGCTGCCAGTCGACGGCGCGCACGCTCCCAACGGTGGTCTTCACCGGCACGCCCTGCACGTCGAACACGACCTCGTCGCCGATACTCAGCCCCAGGCGGTCGGCGATGCCTTTTTCCACGGATACGAGAACGGAATCCCCACCGGCGTCGGCGCGGGGCTGCAGCGACCCTTCCAGAAGCGTTTCCGCGTCTTCCAGGTGGGCCCGGTAGGTCGAACGGTATTCCCGGCGCAACGGCCAGCGCGATACCCTTTCCGTCGTATCCGCCATCACCTCCGCGATCGTCCGCCCCTTCAGGCCCGCCAGTCGCATGCTTACCACCGGCGTCTGCTGCATGACCGGCAGCTCATTGCGGCGCATCGATTCCAGGATATCTTCCCGCTGACCGGGTTGTATGTCAAAGAGCACCAGGTTCGACTGCCGGTCGCCGCCGACCTGGGTAATGTGTCCCACGAGGGAGTACTGCAGGAGGTACAGCGTCGTGATCAGGAAGGCGCCCAGCCCGAGGGCGACGACCATGGTGACGGTCTGGTTGTCCGGCCGGAAGAGATTGGCCAGGCCTTGCCGCCAGACATAGGGCCATTTAGCCGGCACGATGCGCCGGGCCAGCGTGATCAGGCTCCGGGCGACCAGGGTCAGCAGCAGGAAGGCGCAGATCAGTCCCCCCGCGAATCCCACGCCCTGCAGCCATACCCGGGTCTGGCTGATGCCGAAGAGCACGACACCGGCCACGAGCACGGCGATCAGCAGGATGCGCCGCGGGTCCCTGTTGGCGCGCCGTGGCGTTTCGACGGAGGAGCGCAGCGTGAGCAGGGGAGAAATGTCCCGGATGGCGAGTAACGGCAGGAGGGCAAACAACAACGCCATGAGCAGCCCGAGACCCATGCCCTGGAGCAGAGGAAGCCAGGTAAACCCCACCACCAGTTCGAAGGGAACGAAGTCCTGGATCAGCAAGGGCAGTACACCGAGGACGAGATAGCCGGCGGCGGCGCCGATGGTGGAACCGATCACGCCGATGGCCACGGCCTGGATGACGTACACCGCGAAGGTATGCCGCCCCTCCGCGCCCAGGCAGCGCAGCACGGCAATAGTGCTCCGTTTTCGCCGTACGTAGGTGTGAATGGCGCTGGCGACGCCCACGCTTCCGAGGATCAGGGCGATGAACCCGCTCAGGTTGAGAAACCGGTAGAGATTGCCCAGGGACCGTTCCAGACCCGCCTGGCGGTCCCTCACGGTGTCCCAGTCCATCCCCCACTTGGCCGCGGTGTCCGCGCCGTATGTTGCCGCGAGTTCGTCGGCATCCACACCGTCGTCGAACCGGAACAGGGCCCGGTAGGTAACGCGGCTGCCCGGCTGGATCAACCCTGTGGATTCGAGTTCCGACATGGGGATGTAGACCCGGGGGCCGATCGTGCTCATGGCCGCGGTTTCGCCCGGTATGCTCACCAGGCGGCCGGAGATCTCGAGTGTGCGCACCCCGACGCGGATCGAGTCGCCTACCTCCACGCCGTGCTGGATCATCAGGTTGTCGTCCACGAGGGCCGTGCCGTCCGTCTTGAACGCTTCCGCGGCGGCGGGAGGTACCGTTTCCAGCACGCCGTAGTAGGGGAACGCGCCCTCGAGCGCCCGTACGTTCGACAGCCGTGAAGAGCCCGTCCGGGGGAAGGAGACCATGGAGACGAAACTGGACTGGCGCGACTGCTCGCCGCCCAGGTTCCGGAGAAAGACTTCGGCCGAATCCGAGAAGGCCGTCCGGGTGTTGATGTCGAGGTCGGCGCCGAGCAGGGCCTTGGCCTCCACGTCGATCGCGGCCGCCATGCTGTCGCCCAGGGTACGGATTGAGACCAGGGCGGCGGTGCCCAGGATGATGGACGACATGTACAGGAGCAGGCGGCGCCGGTAGGTCCGACTGTCCCGCCAGGCCATGCTGAGCAGCCAGCCTGCCCGTACCGGCGTCTTATCAGATGCGGGAGGAACGCTCATGACTCAAGGATCGGGGGTAAGGGAAAGGGACGCTGCTTCCGGAATATCGGAATGCACAGGATGGTAGTCTTCGACCATGCGGCCCCCGCTCAACCGGACGATGCGGCGGGTCCTCCGCGCAAGGTCGAGGTTGTGGGTCACGGTGACCAGGGTCGTACCGGATTCCTCGTTCAATTCGAACAGCAGGCTTTCCACGGTAGCGGCCGTATCGGCGTCGAGATTGCCCGTGGGTTCGTCCACGAAGAGCAGCGCCGGACGGTTGATGAAGGCCCTGGCCATGGCGACCCGCTGCTGTTCGCCCCCGGACAGCTGCACCGGGTAGTGGGTGGTCCGGTCCGCCAGCCCCACTCGGTCCAGGAGTTCCTCCGCCCGGCGGTAGACCGCCTTTTCGCCGCGCAGTTCGGCCGGGACCATGACGTTCTCGAGACTGGTGAGGGTCGGGATGAGCTGGAAATTCTGAAAGACGAAGCCCACGTGACGGTTGCGTACGCGGGCCCGTTCATCCTCATCGAGATCGTCCAGCACGATGCCGTTCAGCGAGACGGATCCCGTAGTTGCCCGATCCAGGCCGGCGCAGAGGCCGAGCAGCGTCGTCTTCCCGCTGCCGGAGGGCCCGATGATCGCCAGGGAGTCACCCGGCATCAGGTCGAAATCGATCTCCCGCAGCACGGTAAGCGTCCCGCCGCCGCTCGGGTAGGTTTTGCTCAGGTCCCGGACCGACAGGATAGGCTGTTCGCTCATGGTGACGGTGCTTCTCCTTCCCCGTTTTCCGGTTCCCGCAATTCCGGGTACCGGTCCAGTACCTGCAGGAGACGATCGGGATAGTCCGTAATGATGCCGTCTACGCCGTGATCGACATGGCGTTTCATTTCCGCTTCCTTGTTGATCGTCCAGACATACACGTCCATGTTGTGCCGGTGGGCGCCCGATACGAACCGGGAGCTTACCAGGGTCCGATTTTGAAAACTGGGCGGTACTTGCATCGTCTCACCCCCGGGCACGAAGGCGAACCCGAGTCTCAGGGAGTTCAGCACCCAGAAGCCGAGTACCTCGCCGGCCGTGGACGATGTCGCGATACCCGGGTTGTTGTCCCGGATGTATTTGACGCTCTCGGACTGAAAGGAAGCGATGACCTTCCGTTCCGGGTACGAACACTGCGCGATTGCCTCGGAGAAACGGACCCGGGCGGCATCGGACACGTCCTTCAGCTCGATGATCATACGGGAATCGGGGAGTGCGTTCAGTACCTCTTCCAGCGTCGGTACCCGCAAACCCATGCCCCGGAACGGAAAGCTCGCGCCGTCGTCCGCGGTCCATCGGTAGCCCGCGTCCAGTTCCCGCAGTGCGTCCCAGGTCATCTCGTCGACCCGGCCCACGCCTTCGGTCGTACGGTCGACCGTAGCGTCGTGGATGACCACCAGTTCACCGTCGCTGGTGGCGTGCACGTCGAATTCCAGTGCGTCCGCACCGATTCTGACCGCGTTTTGAAAGGCGAATAGGGTGTTTTCCGGCCACAGTCCCGCGCCGCCGCGGTGGGCGATGGCCAGGAGTTGGTCCGTATCCGTGAATGTATGCTCGGGCATGGGGCGGGATATAATCGAAGTGTATGCCAGGACCGCGACAATTATGACCACGGCTGCAACGGCCAGCCGAATAAACCATTTCCAGATGAATCGAAGCATTCAGCCGCCGCGGTTGGATTTAAAGGGGCCAGTCCCGAAGGATGCGTTCTACTTCTTCGGCGTGACTGCTCTCGTCCCGGATCATGTCTTCCAGCTGGACCATGAGGCCGTAATCGCCGTACTCCTCGGCCTCGGACCGGCGTTGGACGTATCGCCGGACGATGGTGCGTTCGTCCTCAAGCATGGTCTCCAGGTTCTCGCGGTTCGAATCGCTTACCTTGACCGGACGGGGAACGGTCGTGGGCTCGCCGCCCAGCACCACGATCTTGTCGGCCAGGTATTGCGCATGAAGTTGCTCATCGGCAACCTCGTCCTGAAAGAACTTGGCCAGTTCGGGCCGATAGGGACCGCTGGCCTTGGCCGCGTAGACGGTAAACTGGATGATCGCGCCGAGTTCGGCGGCCAGGTCTCCGTTCAGGTTATCGATCAGGGTCTGCTTGTCCATGGTTCCGCTCCTTTTACTCGCTGTCCTCATTTGACAAACGAAAACGTCCTATCCTTCGGTTGTTTTCATGATACGTATCGCCGCCGAAATAAACAACGCGTTAGTTTCTCTATAGTGTGCCGTGGCCCGCAAATCAGCGAGCCGGGACGGGTTAATCAGCGTTCCGCGCCCGGCAAACGTCCTGGTTCGATCCGCCGTCGGACCACCTCCCATCAGGCCATTTCGAGTACGGCCTTGACAACCCCGCTCTCCGGGTCGAGCCACGAGGGGAAATCCACCAGCATGCCTTCCGGATCGGCCCTGTGCGTAATCCAGGGCGAGGTGTCGATCCGTCCTGCTTCGATATGCCCGATGACCCGCTGCAGGTCGACCGTTCGGGCGTTCCGGCTGCCGAGCAGGGTCATCTCCCTCCGGTGGAAAGCGGGTCCGTCGAAGGAGATGCGCGAGCCGGTGATGCCGACGTAGATCAGGCGACCGCCGTTGGAGACGTAGTCGTGGGCCTGCGTCATGGACCCAGCGTGGCCGGTGGCGTCGAAGACGGCCGTCGGGAGTTCGCCGCCCAGGAGTGCGTGCAGCTTTGACGGCACGTCCGCGGTGTCGGAGATAACCTCGAAGAGGTCGTAGCGACGCTTGCAGAATTCAATGCGCCGCGCGCTGATCTCCAGCAGGATTACGCGCGCTCCGGCCAGGAGGGCGAAGGTCAGCACGGATAATCCGATGGGGCCGGCGCCGATGAGCAGGACCGTCTCGCCCCTTTCGATCGCGGCGCGGTCCACGGCGTGGGCGCCGATGCCCAGGGTTTCCACCAGGGCCAGCTGTTCGAGGGACATGACATCGGAACGCAGCAGCTTTTCGGCAGGGAGCACCAGGACGTCCCGCATGCCGCCGTCCACGTGCACGCCCAGGACGTCGAGATTCGAGCAGCAGTTCGTCTTGCCCATGCGGCAGGGCACGCAGTCCCCGCAGTCCATGTAGGGCACGACGGCGCAAAGGTCGCCTGGATGGATGTGCGTCACTTCCCTGCCGGCCGCGATGACCTCCACCCCCAGTTCGTGCCCGAGAATGCGGGGGTAGTCGAAGAAGGGCTGCGTACCCTCGAAGGCGTGCAGGTCCGTGCCGCAGATCCCAACCCGGCGAATGCGAACCAGTACCTCTCCGGGCCCCGGAGGCGTGGGCTCGGGGGTATTCTCCAGGACGAAACGGCCGGGTTTTTCGAGAACGATAGTGGGCATGCGGGTAGGACTCGCTTTCAGGTGAGCAGGGCGGACAGCAGGGGCGGCTTGCGTTCAAACTTCTCGACGTACGCTTCGAAGGTTGGCGCCAGACGCATCTTTACCTTGATCTGGTGGTCTACCGCGATGGATTCGAGGCGGTGGTCCAGGAAAGGATTCCGGAATCGTTCGATGCAGTCCTCCGCGAAGGACCGGGCGTCTTCCACCTCGTCCGGCAGCGCCGGCACGATTTCCTCCAGCATCAGTTCCCGCAGCCACGGACCCGTTTCCCCATGGTCGACCGCCTCCCGGACGGTCCGGATCCCCAGAGGCATGGCCCGGCATACCAGCGCCGTGTGGGCGCCGTTGAGCACCCTCACCTTGCGCAGCGCGTACGGTCGGACGTCCGGCGTACGCGTAATGGCCGGGTGCTCGATGAAAGGCGCGGCGCCCGGCCGGTCCTCCAGGGCCCAGAAGGCGAAGGGTTCGGTCAGCGCCAGCAGCCCGTCGCCGTGGGGATTGGGAAACCCCGGCGGCGGTTCGATGGTGATCCGGTCCACGAGCGTATGCAGCCAGGTCACCCCTTCTACCAGCCAGCCCAGGAAACCGTCGCCCAGACGCCGCTTCCGCCCCAGTGCACGGACCAGCCCGCGCAACGCCTTGGCGTTGTCGTCGATCAGTTCGCAGGGGATGACGGTCACCGGTGCGCCGCCGTGTTCATACCGCGCCAGGAGCACGGCGAGCAGCTTTCCGGGAAAAGAAACCGGCGGCGCGCCGTCCAGCCGCTCCGTTTCCGGCACGTCGTACCCGGTTTCCGAGGTGTTGGAGAGGATGTACTCCGTGGCCGGGTCGCGCCCCGCAGCCAGTACGGTTTCCCAGTCCTCCGCGGCACTCAGAGCCCTCGAAACGCTTTCCACCTCGACGGACTCGTCGATCCGCCTGCCGTCGCGGATCCCCCGTACGCGGATCCGGTAGCGGCCGCGCTGTTCGTTGAATAACCGGGTCCGCCTGGTGCCCGTGGACTGGACCACGACGATCCGGCCGATGTCCTGCCCGGCTTGCCTGGCCTCGTGGATGAAGAGGTCGGCGAAGGCGCGGAGGAACCGGCCGCTGCCGAACTGGAGCACCGATTCAGCCGGCGTCGCCATCCGGCTCCCTTCGCTTGGCCTCGTCCCAGAGGGCGTCCAGTTCCTCGAAGGTGGCCTTTTCCAGGCTTTCTCCCTTGAGTTCGAGAGCGGCCTCGATAAACCGGAATCGGCGGATGAACTTGTCATTGCTCCTTCTCAGGGCATCCTCCGGCGGCACGTTGAGGTGGCGGGAAAGGTTCACCAGGGAGAACAGCAGGTCGCCCATCTCCTCCTCGATCTTCGCCCGGTCCCCGTGCTCCAGGGCCCGGCGTACCTCGCCGATTTCCTCGCCGACCTTCTCGAGCACCGCTTTGACGTCGTCCCAGTCGAAGTTGACCCGGGCGACCTTCTCCTGGATGCGGTAGGCGCGGAGCAGGGCCGGCATGCCCGCCGGGAGGCCGTCCAGCACCGACTTTGGGCCTTCCTCGCCTTTTTCCTCCTGCTTGATCTTCTCCCAATTGGTCAGCACCTCGTCGGCCGTGTCCGCCCGGATGTCCCCGAAAACATGGGGATGGCGCCGGACGAGCTTGTCGTTGATCGCCCGGGCGACGTCATGAATGTCGAACCGCTGCTCCTCGGTGGCGATCTGTGCGTGGAAGACGACCTGGAGGAGCAGGTCCCCCAGTTCGTCCCGGAAGTCGCCGTCCTCGCCGTTGTCCAGCGCGTCCAGCACTTCGTAGGCCTCCTCGATCAAGTACGGCCGCAGCGTCTGGTGGGTCTGTTCCCGGTCCCAGGGACAGCCTCCCTTCGACCTGAGTTTCGCCATGATGTCCACGAGTTCTTCGAAGGGGGTCATAGGGGTTTGCGTCATGTCGAGCGTTGAGCTTTGAATAGGTGGTTCAAGTAGTCGTTCGGTTCAGGGCTGGGAGCGAACAGCTTTGATCGCTAGAGGGAAGGCATTACGATTTACTATCATGGATGATGGAATCGAGTTGATCAATAAGTGGTGGCAGTTCGTCCTTTATTGTGTCCCACAGCCTTTCAAGACTAATGTCGTCATATCCGTGAACCAATCGATTGCGCATTCCAACAATCTGAGGCCAGGGAATCGCGGATTGATGTCGCTACGTTTCCTCGGAAACACGGGTGGCCGCTTCGCCTGCAATCTCCACCAGCTTCCGCAACGCGAAGTCCATGACCCTGTCTTCTGCAAGGTCATCCAAACTGGCCTCACCGAGCAAATTGACCGCTTCCTCCGCGTAGTTTCGCATATCTGTTAGCGCTACTTGATCATTACGTCTGCTCATAAACTGTCTCTGCCGTACCAAGTATCTCCTTCTGGAGCAACCCGTTTCGGCTTCTTTCAACTCCCTCAAGGGTGTGCAGATCGACATTCCTACCAAGTATATCAATCAACTCAATTTCCAATCCTGCCAGTCCAATATAACCAATATGTGTATCCGGCTCGAAATCCACCAGTATGTCCACATCGCTTTCAGGCGTGAAATCGTCGCGCAGAACAGACCCGAACAGGGCAAGGCGCCTGATATGGTGCCGCTGGCAGAATTCAGCGATCTTATTGTTGGGTATGTTAA
>VXWP01000114.1 GCA_009835325.1 Gemmatimonadota bacterium
CCCCAGAAACGACCGGCAGCCACCGCCCGACAAGACGAGGAAGAATCGCTCGATCCTGATCTGGCTCGTGCTCTTCCTGTTCTTCCTGATGGCCGCGCAGTTCCTGCCCAGGCGGGGCGATAACGCGGTGACGGTGTCCTACACGCAGTTCCAGCAGTTCCTCGAAGCCGACAACATCGAGCAGGTCACCATCACCGAGAAGCTGATCACGGGTACACTGCGCCAGAACTCGTCGACCGTGGTCGAAGGCGCGAACCAGAGCCTGCGCGAGTTCAAGGTATACATCCCCTTCGACGACCCGGAGCTGGTGGCCGACCTCATGGCCAAGAACGTCATGGTTACGGCCGAACCGGAGGCCACCAACTGGGTAGGTTACCTCATAGCCGCCCTGCCCTGGCTGCTGCTCATCGGGTTCTGGATCTTCATCCTGCGCCAGATGCAGTCGGGCCAGCGCGGCATGTTCTCCTTCGGCAAGAGCCGGGCCAAGATGATCGTGGAAGACCGGCCCTCCATCACCTTCGCCGACGTGGCCGGCGTGCTCGAGGCCAAACGCGACCTGCAGGAGATCGTGGAGTTCCTGAAGAACCCGGACAAGTTCCACGCCCTGGGCGGCCGGATACCGAAAGGCGCCCTGCTGCTGGGCCCGCCGGGCACGGGAAAGACCCTGCTCGCCAAGGCCGTCGCCGGTGAGGCGGGCGTGCCCTTCTTCAGCATGAGCGGATCGGACTTCGTGGAGATGTTCGTCGGCGTGGGCGCCTCCCGCGTGCGGGACCTCTTCGACCAGGCCCGCCAGAACGCTCCTTGTATCATCTTCATCGATGAAATCGACGCCATCGGACGACACCGGGGCGCCGGACTCGGCGGCGGACACGACGAGCGGGAACAGACCCTGAACCAGTTGCTGGTGGGGCTGGACGGTTTCGAGAAAACGGACTCCATCATCGTGATCGGCGCGACGAACCGTCCGGACGTGCTCGATCCCGCACTGCTCCGCCCCGGCCGCTTCGACCGGCACATAGTCGTCGACCGGCCCGACGTGGTGGGACGGGAGAAGATATTGGAGATCCACGTAAAGAGCCGCAAGATCCCCCTCGACGACTCGGTCAAGCTGGATGTCCTCGCCAAGGGCGTGCCCGGCATGGTCGGCGCGGACCTGGCCAACATGGTGAACGAGGCGGCGCTTATCGCGGCGCGGTACGATCGCGCCTCCGTAACCAGCGAGGACTTCGAAGAAGCCAAAGAAAAGATCATGATGGGATCGAAGCGCCAGCTCGTCATCAGCGACAAGGAGCGGGAGATCGTGGCCTACCACGAGGCCGGACACGCTCTCGCCTTCGAACTCATCCCCGAAATCGATCCCCTGCACAAGGTGACGATCCTGCCACAGGGCCGGGGCCTTGGCGTGACCATTCCCCTGCCGGAGGAACGCTACCTCCAGTCCCGTTCCTACTGCCTGGGCACGATGGCCGCGGCCCTGGGCGGCCGGGCGGCCGAGCAGATCGTCTTCGGCGAAGTGACCTCCGGCGCGCAGAGCGACATCGAACAGGTCACCCGCATCAGCCGCCACATGGTCTGCGATTGGGGGATGAGCGAAGAACTCGGAGCCACGGCGCTGGGCGAGAAGGAGCACGAGGTCTTCCTCGGCCGGGACATCGCCCACCAGCCAAACTACAGCGAGACCACCGCCCATCGCATCGACCAGGAGATCCAGCGTTTCGTAACCGAGGCG
The DNA here is from genome assembly GCA_009835325.1 of Gemmatimonadota bacterium. NCBI lineage: Bacteria > Pseudomonadati > Gemmatimonadota > Gemmatimonadota bacterium. The sequence continues at coordinate 1,730 of VXWP01000114.1, forward strand.
GGAGAACGCGTGGAAAAACTGCTCAAAGACTACGAACCCCAGCTTCACGTCGTGGCCAAGGCCCTCCTGGAACGGGATTCTCTCTCGCGGGACGAGGTGGCCGCGCTCATCGAAGGCAAGACCCTGCCTCCGAAGGAAGACGGCAACGGTGGATCAAAGGATGATGGTGCGGAGGCTACCGAGGAGACGCAGAAGGAAGCCGCGCAAGTTGATGGTGAGATTGATGGGGAAGAGCCGCAGGTGGAAGTCGCGCAAGTTGATGGCGCGGGCGCCACAAAGGAGACACCTGCAGAAGAAACGACTACTGAAGGAGCGACAGCTGAAACGCCGCCCACGGATGGCAACGGCGTCGCAACGGTAGACGGGTCGGACGAGTCGGACGGGTCGGACGGGTCGGACAAGGAACCGGTAACGGCACCCGAAGTCGATGAAACCGTGGAAACGTCGAAGGGGCGTTAACCAGACTTACTGCAGGCTGACGGAATACCCAAAGCAAAAGCCCGGCGGTGATCGTCCCGCCGGGCTTTTTGTTACATGGACGACTCAGACCTGCAGGCGTCAGCTGGATTTAGCCAGCACGTCCTTGAGGGTCTGGAGGAAGACTTCCGTTTCCGCCTCGGTACCGGCGGAGACCCTGATCCAGTTCCGGAACTCCCGCTGCCGCCGGGAGCTGATCCAGACGTTTCTCGCGCGCATTTCCCGGACCACCTGCATGGCCGGACGCTTTATATCGGCCATTACGAAAGTACCCTGGGACGGCAGGTATTCAATCCCCATCTCCTCGAAAGTGGCGTAACACCGCTTCTTGAAATCCCAGACCGCCTCGCGGGACTTCTGCAGGTGCTCCAGGTCGCGGACCGCGGCGGCGCCGGCAACGGTGGCCAGGGCATTCGGCGACTCCTGGTAGTACTTCCGCATTTCGTCCTGGATCTTCTGCGATGCGACGCAGTACCCCAGTCTCACGGCGGCCAGGGCATAGGCCTTCGAGAAGGTCCTTACCACGGCCACGTTGTCGTACTTGACCGCCAGCGGGACCGCCGAGGGAATCGGATCCTGCTCCACGAAGTGCAGGTAGGCCTCGTCGATGACCACGATGGCGGTAGACGGGAGCTTATTGATGAACGCTTCGATTTCTTCGGGCTGCAGCAGCGTTCCCGTGGGGTTGTTCGGATTGGTGATGACGACCAGCGAGGTCCTGTCGGACGCCAGGGCGGCCATGGCGTCGAGGTCGTGCTTGTACTCCGGCGTCATCGGCGCCCGGATGATGTTGACGTCGACGCCGAACATGTCGCTGTAATCGCTGGCGGAGCGGGAAATCGACCCGTAACCGTACTCGGCCTCGATGACCTCGCCGCCGTTGCGGCTCAGATAGGCCAGGCAGAGCAGGTCCAGGATGAGACTGGATCCCGGTGTCAACATGAAGGGACCGGGGGGCGGCCGGAAAAACGAGCGCCGCATGGAATTGTCCGGTTCGGGCAGTTCCACCCCGTCGAAGGTCGACAGGGCCTGCATCAGATCGCGCAGGTCCGTGCCGTAGCGATTGACGCCGAACATCCGGTTCGCCATGGCCTCGATGGCCCGGGGCGACGGTCCCAAGGGATTCTCATTCAGGCTCATGCGCACGAGACCGGGCTGCACACCTACACCCCTGATGGCTTCGATGGTGGGCCTTCCGCCCGTGATCAACTGCGTGGCCATGGCCATTCGGTCCGACATGGACAGGGCAATACCGGCCGTTCCGGCCGCCAAAGCACCTTTCATGAAGCCCCGGCGAGACCACGCTTTCAAGGCCGTCTCTGACGCATGCATATGCATCTCCTCGGTTAACCTGGGTAAATCATCACAGTAAATGCGATCGCATTAAACAAGCGTACACAGTTCTATTTCTTACAATCAATCGGACATGTCTCTTCAATATTCCGGCGGCCGCATCTCTTCGATATTCCAGTTGTTGCATAAGGCGGTATCACCTTGACAGACCTGCGAAAGCGTCGTTAAAATGACCCTGTATGCAAGACCTTCTCCTTGATGTTTCACACCTTTCAGCCGTGATCCCCACAGACGACGGTCCCGTCCGGGCCGTACGGGACGTCTCGTTCAAGATCACGCGGGGCAGAACCCTCGGCGTGGTGGGTGAAAGCGGGTGCGGAAAGAGCATGATGGGCCTCTCCCTCATGCGACTGGTTCCGAAACCGGGGTACGTGGAAGGAAAGATCACCTATCATGAAAGGGAAAACGGGGCGACCGTCAACATCCACGAACTCGATCCGGGGGGCGACGCCATGCGCCGGATCCGGGGCCGCAGGATCTCCATGATCTTCCAGGAGCCCATGACCGCCCTCAACCCTGTATACACCGTGGGCAGTCAGATCGGTGAGGCGCTGCGCCTTCACCACGGCATGGACCGCCAGGCCGCGCGCAACCGGGCGGTGGATGCCCTATCGGAAGTCGGCATCCCCGGTCCCCTGCAGCGGGTGGACGAGTATCCCCACGAGCTTTCCGGCGGCATGCGGCAGCGCGCCATGATCGCCATGGCCCTGTCGTGCGGTCCCGAACTCCTGATCGCCGACGAGCCCACCACGGCGCTGGACGTGACCATCCAGGCGCAGATCCTCGATCTGCTCAAGGAGCTCAAAGAAAACCTGAACATGGCCATCGTAATGATCACCCACGACCTGGGCGTCATCGCCGACATGGCCGATGAAATCATGATCATGTACGCGGGGCAGATCGTCGAGACCGGGTCGCCGGAGCGGATTTTCTACCGGCCCGCCCATCCCTACACCCGGGGGCTGCTCGAATCGGCGCCACGTATCAACAGGGAGAAAGCGACGCAGCTGTCCACTATACCGGGCACAGTTCCGTCTCCGCTCAACCTGCCGGAAGGCTGCGCTTTCGCGCCGCGATGCCGTTACGCCACGGAGCAGTGCAACTCGATGCCCATACTGGAAGAAACAGAACCGGATCACCGGGTCCGCTGCTGGCACGCGGATCGAATCACGCTGGATTCCTGATGCGGGAAGCCTGACATGGAAACCATCCTCGACGTCCGGAACCTGAAGAAGCACTTTCCGATCCGAAAAGGACTCTGGCGGCGCAAGCGGGGCGACGTCCGGGCGGTGGACGGCGTCGATTTCCAGTGCGGAACCGGCGAGACCATCGGCCTGGCGGGCGAGAGCGGCTGTGGCAAGACCACGCTGGGACGGTGCGTGCTGAAAGCGATCCCGCCGACGGACGGCGACATCTTCTTCGGCGCGGAGCGGGTGAACTTAAGTCCGCTGGACCGGCGCGAAATGCGTCCTTACCGGCACCGCATGCAGATGGTGTTCCAGGACCCGAACTCGTCCCTCAATCCCCGGATGACAGTGAGCGATATCGTGGGGGAACCGCTCCGGGTGAACGGACTGGCACGCGGGTCCGAACTGGAGGACCGCGTGGCCGGCCTGCTGGCCGACGTGGGGCTGAACGCCGCAGACATGCGCCGCTACCCCCACGCCTTCAGCGGGGGCCAGCGCCAGCGCATCGGCATCGCCCGCGCCCTGTCCCTCCGGCCCGAACTGATTATCGCGGACGAGCCCGTATCGGCCCTGGACGTATCCGTGCAGTCCCAGATCCTGAACCTGCTGGCCTCGCTCAAGGACCGCATGGACCTGTCCTACATCTTCATCACCCACGACCTGAGCGTACTGCAGCACATCAGCGACCGGGTGGCGATCATGTACCTCGGCCGGATCGTGGAAACGGGTCCCGCCGAACAGGTCTACCACCATCCGCTGCATCCCTACACGGAGGCGCTGATCTCTGCCGTCCCGGTGGCCGATCCCGCGGTACAGAAGAAACGGACACGCGTCACCCTGACCGGCGACGTGCCCGATCCCGCATCGCCGCCTAAAGGATGTCATTTCCATCCCCGGTGCCGGCATGCCACGGACCTGTGCCGGGAAGCGGAACCGGAACTCAAGACCTATCCCGGAGGCGTCAAGGCGGCGTGCCACTACAGCGACACGTTGTCTCTCCAGGGTATTTGACCGGGCGAGTGGATAAATTCGGAGTCCTGGATGAAAAAAGTTCAGAAAAACCTGCTGATTTGCCTGCTGCTGACGGCCCTCGCCGGACTGCCGGCCTGTGCCGGCGGCGGGTCTGCACCGGATCCGACGGTTGCGGGGTCCGCCCCGGACGCGCCGTTTTCCGATCCCGCGGCCCGGACGTCGCTGGAAGCGCCCGTACTGGCCGCCCGGACGTCGCTGGAAGCGCCCGTACTGGCCGCCCGGGTGGCGGCGGGCACCCTGCCGCCCCTCCACGAGCGGATCCCGGCCAACCCGCTCGTGGCCAGAAACGATTACGAGGGCTACGACGGCCCCGGGGTCTACGGCGGGACCTGGCGCAAGTTCCACAACAACACCGATCTCGGCTCCTGGAAGATGATCGCCGGATACGCCCCGCTGATCCGGTGGAACCGGCAGACTACAGGCCTCGAGCCGGGCCTGGCGGAGTCGTGGACGTTCAATGAGGACGGCACGGAACTGACGCTCAAGCTGCGCGAGGGCGTCCGCTGGTCCGACGGCCATCCCTATACCTCGGCGTCCTTCCGCGCCTGGTACGACCTGTGCCTCGACGAACGCCACCGGTACCCGCCGCCCGTCTGGTGCCTCGTAGACGGCAGGCCCATGGTGGTCGAAACGCCGGACGACTACACCATCGTCATGAAGTTCGCCGGACCCAACTGGCTGGTGCCCCTGTGGCTGGCGACCGGGTTCTGGTGGAGCGAAGAGTACAACGTGCCGGAACACTACATGAAGCAGTTCCACCCGGACCACAACGACGACGTGGACGATTTTGTCCTCTACGAGAAGCGCAGGCTGCCCCAGCGCAATCCCGATCAGCCTTCCCTCTGGCCGTGGACCATTTCCCGCATCGAGAAAGGCGGCTTCCGCGTGATCCTGGAGCGGAATCCCTATTACTACGTCGTGGACGACGACGGCCGGCAACTCCCCTACATCGACCAGGTGGTCACGACCCTGGTCCCCGAGGCCCAGATCCGGGTCCTGCGGGTGCTGGCCGGCGAGGTGGACTGCCAGTTCCGCGATATGGAACTCCGGGACTTTTCCCTTTTCATGGAAGGACGGGACAAAGGGGAGTACCGTGTCAAGTTATGGGAGAGCGCATCCGGAGCGGATCCGGCGATCAACCTGAACTGGTCGGACAACGACCCGGTCCTCCGCGGCCTGATCCGCGACCAGCGGTTCCGCAAGGCGCTCGCCGCGGCCATCGACCGCGAGAAGTGCAACGCCGTCGCCTTCAAGGGCCTCGCGCAACCCCAGGCCGCCACGGTGAGCGAGGAGGGCTGGCATTTCCTGAGCGAAGAGGGTGCGCGATTGTTCGACCTGTGGAAGGCCACCGACGCGGACTACGACATTCCGAAGGCGAACCGGCTGCTGGACGAGATGGGGCTCACCCGTCGCGACGCCGAGGGCTACCGGCTCCGTCCGGACGGCGATCGGCTGACCCTCGTGCTCGACGCGCCGGCGGCGGCCCATGTCGCCCATGAGAACGACGTCGCCCTGATCATCGCGGAGGGCTGGCGGGAACTGGGACTGGAGATCATCGTGTACACGCCGCCGGGCGCCGAGCTGAGACTGCGGCGCGACCTCGGCGAGTTCACCGTCCATCTCCACGGCGAGGCCGAAATGGACCTGTTCACCTACCCCGACTGGGTATTCCCGACGATGGGGAAATACTGGCATCCCAAGGTGGGGAAGTGGTACGAGACGGGCGGGGAAAGGGGCGAGGCCCCGACAGGCGTCATGGTCGATCTCCTTGATCTCTACGACCTGATCAAGCGCGAGAAAGACCTGGAGGCCCGGCACCTGTTGGTGCAGGACGCCGTGCGGATCCACATCGAGCACGGCCCGTTCCACCTGGGCACCGTGGCCCGGACACCCAAACCCGTCATCGTGAAGAACAACTTCCACAACGTTCCAGACGGCGGTATTCTCGGCCCCTGGGCCGTCGTGGGGCCCGCGACGAGTTTTCCAGAGCAGTTCTATATCGAATGATCAACTACGTCATCAAGCGCTGTCTACTGGCTATCCCGACCCTCCTGGCCATCTCGATGATCGGCTTCGTCATCATCCAGCTGCCGGAGGGCGACTTCCTGGACCGCAAGATCCAGGAACTGGAGGAGATGTACGGCGACAGCAGCTCGATCGCGCGCATCGACGAACTGCGGGAACGCTACGGCCTGGACCGACCCATGTGGCAGCAGTACGTGGGCTGGATCTCGGGGTTCGTCGTGGGGGATTTCGGCGAGTCCTTCGAATACGAGCAGGAAGTCAACCAGCTGATCTGGGACCGCCTTGCCTTCACCGTGCTGATCGCCCTGGGCGCCCTGCTGTTCACCTACGCCGTCGCCATCCCCATCGGCATCTACTCGGCCACCCACCAATACCGCCTGTCCGACAACGTGCTGTCCTTCATGAGCTTCATCGGCATGTCCATGCCGGGATTCCTATTGGCCCTCGCCCTCCTGGTCTTCGTGTTCGAGATCTACCGGATACCCCTGTTCGGCCTCTTCTCGAGCGAGTACGAAGGCGCGCCCTGGACCTGGGACAAGCTCGTCGACTTTCTGAAGCACCTCTGGATCCCAGTCATCGTGGTGGGCATCAACGGCACGGCCGGCCTGATGCGCATCATGCGCGGCAACCTGCTGGACGTCCTCGGCCAGCCCTTCGTCCAGACGGCCCGCGCCAAGGGCCTCAAGGAGTCCGTCGTCGTCATCAAGCACGCGGCGCGCATCGCCATCAACCCGCTGATCACGATCCTGGGCATGAGCCTGCCGAACATCCTCTCCGGGGCCACCATCGTGGCGATCGTCCTGGGCCTGCCGACCGTGGGACCGCTGCTGCTCCGGGCCCTGGTCGCCGAGGACATCTACCTGGCCGGCACTTTGCTGATGATGTTCAGCCTGCTCCTGATCATCGGCAATATCCTGGCCGACATCGCGCTGGCCTGGGCGGATCCGAGGATACGGTATGACTGACCGGAGCGAATCCATGACCACGACCACGGTCGACCAGGCGGCAACCGTCCAGGATTCGGGCTATCTCAGCTACCGGACGCTGATCTGGCGCAGGTTCCGGAAGAACCGGATGGGCATCGCGGCGGGGGCGGTCCTGGCGATGTTCTACTTCGCGGCCCTGTTTGCCGGCACTTTTTCCCCGTACGACCACACCGAAATCCGGATCCAGGTCCGGTACCTGCCGCCCCAGGACCTGCATTTCGACTGGTCCGGCGGTTTCTACGTAAACGGCCTGACTTCCACGCAGAACCCGGTAACGCTGGAACTGGAGTACGAGACGGATCCGTCCCGGCGGTACCCAGTCCGGTTCCTGTCGCGGGACGCCAGCGGAGACTTCAGACTGATCCATTCCGAGGGTCCCATGTACCTCCTCGGCACGGACCGCATGGGCCGCGACCTGCTCTCCCGCATGATCCACGGCGGCCGCGTATCGCTTACCGTAGGGATCATCGGCGTGTTCCTCAGCCTGATCCTCGGATCGGTCCTCGGCACGCTCTCCGGTTACTTCGGCGGCTGGATCGACCACGCCCTGCAGCGCGTCGTCGAGATCCTGGCCTCCTTTCCGCCGATCCCCCTCTGGATGGCCCTGGGGGCGGCGCTACCGGCCGGATGGACGAGCATCGAGACCTACCTGGGCATCACGATCATCCTGTCCATCATCAGCTGGGGCGGCCTGGCCCGCGAAGTCCGGGGCAAGGTCCTCGTGTTCCGGGAACAGGATTACACCACGGCGGCGCGGTCCGCCGGCGCGGGACACTGGTACATTGTCTCCCGCCACCTGTTGCCCGGGTGCTACAGCCACATCATCGTGGTGGCCACGCTGGCTATCCCGGGGATGATCCTGGGCGAAACGGCCCTGAGCTTCCTGGGCCTCGGCATCCGGCCGCCCATGACCAGCTGGGGCGTGCTGCTCGAAGAGGCGCAGCGTGTAACCGTGCTGCTCAACCACCCCTGGCTGCTCTTCCCCGCGGCGCCGGTGCTGGTCGTCGTCATCGCCTTTAACTTTCTGGGAGACGCGTTGCGTGACGCCGCGGATCCCTATTCGTGAAAAAGGATGGGAATTACATCGAAAGGTAAACACTGTGAATCTGCCAATTACCGAGTTTGACCACGTTGCGGCTATTGATTGTGAAACCACAGGG
>VXWP01000115.1 GCA_009835325.1 Gemmatimonadota bacterium
TCACCCTCGCGGTTGGTACCGGGTGTACTCGTCCTTGTGGTATTCGCGGTCCACGTGGGTGTAGATCTGCGTGGTGGCGATGTCCACGTGGCCCAGCATTTCCTGGACGGCACGGAGATCGGCGCCCCCTTCCAGGAGATGGGTGGCGAAGGAATGGCGCAGGGTATGGGGACTGACTTTCTTTTCGAGCCCGGCCAGTTCCACGTAGGTATCCATGATCTTCCACAGGCCCATGCGGGACAGCCGGCCTCCGCGCGCGTTCAGGAAGAGCAACTCGCCGCTCTTCGATGAGGCCAGGGCGGGCCGAACCTTGTGCAGGTAGTTTCGGATCACGTTGATCGCCTGGCGGCCCACGGGGACCAGGCGTTCTTTGCCGCCCTTCCCGAAGATGCGCGCCAGCCCGGTTTCGAAGAGGAGATCGGGCCGCCTGAAATCCAGCAGTTCGGACGCGCGCAGGCCGGTGGCGTACATGAATTCGAGGATCGCCCGGTCGCGCAGTCCCAGCGACGTCGTATGATCGGGTTGTTCGAGTAACGTCCTGATCTCCTCCAGGCTCAGGACGACCGGGAGGCGGCGGGGCTGCTTGGGCACCCGGACGTGCTCGGTCGGATCGGCCGTGGCCAGTCCCTCGCCGATGAGGAATCGATGGAAGATCCGTACCGCAGATACGTGCCGCGCAATGCTCGAAGGCGCGAGCCCGCGGCGGCGCAGGTACGCGATGAACCCCTGGACGTCTTGGCGCGTGGCGTCCGAGAAGGAAGCGATCCCCCTCCGGTCGAGGTGGTTCTTGTAGGAGGTCAGGTCGCGGCGGTACGCCTCGTGGCTGTTCGGCGACAGCCCCCGTTCGATGAGCAGGTGGGTGAGGAAATCGTTCAGTTCATTCATGACGCGCGGCGGCGCACTCCGCCCGTGCGCTTACGCGGCGGCGCACTCCGCCCGTGCCCGATCGGCATGCGCTTTCATGTACGCGATCGAGTAGGCGTAACCGATCCGGCCGTCTCCCGCCATCTCGGGGATGTGGTCGGGGATCATGACCCCGTAGAAGCCGGTCTCCTCCAGGACCCGCGCGGCCTGGTACATGTCGAAGTACCCGTTGTCGATGAAGGTCTCCACGAAATGGGGCAGGGGCTGGTCCACGTTCCGGTAGTGGACCTTGAAGACCTTGCCCTGTTCGCCGAAATGGCGAAGCGATTCCTCCACGCCCTTGCCCATAAGCGATCCGCCTTCGAGCCAGCAGCCGATGCAGAAGCAGAGCCCCACGTTCGGGCTGTCGGCAATTTCCATGGCCCGGTAGTATCCGTCGTAACTGCTGAAGATGCAGCGCGGGATGCCACCGAGTTCCGGCTGGGGTGGATCGTCGGGATGGATGCCGATACGGACGCCCGCTTCCTCCGCGACCGGCGCGACTTCCCCGATGAAATGGGCGAAATTGTCCCAGATTTCGTCTTCACTGTACGCCCGACCGTGGGTCAACGGCATCCTGAACATACGCCCGCCCCAGTGGCCTTCCTCGGCTTTCGCCAGGTCGAATCCGCGGGCCGGCGCACCGCCGCGCGTCGTCTCCCGCTCCGTACTCCAGATCCCGTTCCCCATGTGGGCATAGGTCGTATAGGGAATGCCGGCCCGGCCGAGGTCGCGTATGTAGCGCTTGTACTGTTCCACCTTCGCGTCCCGGTTCGGCAGGTTGAGCACGATGGCGTCCTGGTTGTGCACGTCGCTGTTCCCGAAACCGTAGATCTTGATGCCGGCTTCCTCGTAGATCTCCCGCCGGCTCATGAAATAGTCGTAGTTGGCGTGTTCGCCGTCCGTCCAGAGACAGACGTATTCGATGCCCAGCTGCCGGGCGAACTGCAGGTCCTCCTGCGAGGGTTCGGGAGACATCTGTCCTGCGATCTTGAGACCGGGTTCTATTTCCATGAGCGCCATGGGAGGCTCCTAGATGAAAGTTTCCGTTTCGTATTCGGACTTGTGGGGTATTATATTCGACGTTCCCGGAATTGTGAAACGATTTATCGAAAAGGAGTTTGAGGTACATGCGCATACTGAGCCGGACGGTCCCGGCCCTCTCCCTGATCCTGTTCCCGACCCTCGCCACAATCCTCGCTCTGATGTTCGTTCTGATCCAGCCGGTCCTGGTTTACGCCCAGGGCATTACGACCGCGGCCCTCTACGGCAGGATTCTGGACGACACCGGTGCGCCGCTTCCCGACGCTACGGTGGTCGCCTTGCACGAACCGACGGGTGTCTCCTCCGGCGTCTTTTCCCGTGCCGACGGGCGATACAACCTCGCGGGCTTGAGGACCGGCGGCCCGTACGAGATCCGGGTCAGCTATATCGGCTACCGCACCGCCGTCCGGCAGGACATTTTGCTGACCATGGGCCAGAGCCTGCGGGCGGATTTCCGGCTGGACAGGGACCTCATCGAGGCGGGGGAAATCACCGTAACGGCCCACCGGGACGAGGTTTTAAGCGCGTCGAACACCGGTACCGAGACCCACGTATCGGCGATCGAGATCGCTCGTCTGCCCTCGATCGCGCGGAGCATACAGGACTACACGAGGCTGGCGCCCGAAGCGGCGTCGAAGGCAGGCGGGCAGAGCATCGCGGGCAAGAACAACCGACTGAATAATTTCCAGGTGGACGGCGCGGTGCTGAACGACGCCTTCGGCCTGACGGGCGAGGGACTGCCCACGGGCCAGGTGGACGCACAGCCGATCAGCCTGGACGCCATCGAGGAATTCCAGGTGCAGGTGGCCCCCTTTGACGTGCGCTCCGGCGGTTTCGCGGGAGGGCTCATCAACGCGGTGACGCGCAGCGGAACGAACCGTTACCGGGGTTCCGTTTACTGGTTCGGCCGGAACGAATCCCTGGTAGGCGACCTGGACGGGGACGAATTCGGAGATTTCACCGACTACCAGCTTGGTTTCCGGCTCGGCGGCCCGGTGGCCAGGAACCGGGCCTTCTTCTTCGTCAACGGAGAACTGCGGCGCCGTTCGAGCCCTTCGAGCGCGGGTCCGGCGGATTCGGACCAGCCCATACGCTTCGGGGCGGGCTCGGCCGATCTGCAGCGGATCGTGGACGTCGCCCGCGACCGATACGGTTACGACGCCGGTGGATACGACCCTTTCTCACAGGATACGCGGAACGAAAAGATATTCGCGCGGCTGGACGTCAACCTGACGCCCGGGCACCGTCTCACCCTGCGCCACAACCTGGTGAACGGCGACCTGGACGACGGGCTGAGCCGGGGACGTACCCTCTTCACGCTGACCAGCAACCAGTTCAAGCGCGACAACGTCACCCAGTCGTCGGTCGTGCAGCTCAACAGCACCTTCTCCGGCAGCCTGGCCAATGAAGCGCGGATATCCTACAGCCGCGTGCGGGACAAGCGGTCGCCGCTGTCCGCTTCCTTTCCCCAGGTCCGGATCGATCTCGAGGAACCGGGCGGCGCGTTCCTGGGCGAGGTCCGGCTCGGCGTGGAACGGTTCTCCCAGGCCAACACGCTGGACCAGGACACCTTCGAGTTCACCAACGACCTCCACCTGTTCCGCGCGGATCACACCATAACGATCGGCACCCACAACGAATTCGTCTCTTTCGACAACCTGTTCATTCAGGACTACTACGGGGCCTACGAGTTCGACAGTATCGAGGCTTTCGAAAGGGGCACCCCCACCCGCTACCTCTTGAGCCGGTCCAGCGTGCCCGGCGTCGAACAGCCTCGCGCCGCATGGGACTACGTGCAGCTGGGATTCTACGCCCAGGACAACTGGAAAGTCAGCCCGCGGCTCAGCCTGAACTTCGGGCTGCGGGCCGACGTGCCGATCCTGCCGGACGAACCCCTGGCCAACGACCGCTTCGCCCGCCAGTTCGCCGGCCACCGGACGGACCGGACCCCGGGCGGTCAAGTACACTGGTCTCCCCGCTTCGGGTTCAATCTCGACGCCGGAGGGGACCGCGGGACCCAGATCCGGGGTGGCGCCGGCGTCTTCGCGGGACTGCCGCCCGCCGTCTGGCTTTCCAACGCATACAGCAACAGCGGCGTGGACTTCACCCGCATCGATCTCGCGACCTTTCGGGACCAGGACGTCCCCGCGTTCGTAGCCGACCCCTTCGCGCAACCGCTACCGCTGGGAGCAGATCTCTCCGCGCCACAGACTTCGGAGGTCAACGTCATCGATCCGGCGTTCCGGCTGCCCCGGGTCTTCCGCACCAACCTCGCCCTCGACCGCAGGCTGCCCCTGGACCTGGTCGGTACCGTGGAAGTCCTGCTGGCCCGAAACCTCGACGACGTCCGGTTCCGTAACCTCAACATCGGGGACGCCGGCAGGCCGACCGGTGTGACGCCGGACGGAAGGCCCGACTACGGCGGCAGGAAGGTCAGCGGAGATTTCACCAACGTCATCCTCCTGGAGAACACGGACAGGGGCCGCCAGTTCAACCTGACGTTGCGGCTGCGCAAAGGACAGAACACGACCTTCCTGCCCGGACTCTTCGGCAGTCTGGCCTACGTATTCCAGGACGCGGAGGACATCAACAGCGGCAGGTCGAGCCGCGCCATCTCCAACTGGCAGTACAACGAGACCGACGACCCCAACGGAGAGACGACCGCCACGTCCGATTTCGAGGTCCGGCACCGGGTCCTGGCCAGCGGGTCCTGGAAGTTCGAGATCGGACAGGGCCTGGCAACGACGGTCTCCGTCTTCTACGAAGGCAGCGCGGGAGATCCTTACAGCTACATGTATAGCGACGACGTGAACGGCGACGGCATCCGGGGCAACGACCTCGCCTACATCCCGGCTAGCAGGAGCGACGTGAGCGCGGAGGTCGCCGACGACGAGTGGCGAGCGATCGACGCTTTCATCGATTCCGACCCCACATTGCGCGCGGCCCGGGGCGGGATTGTGCGGCGTAACGCGAGCCGTTCGCCGTGGCGGAACCGGCTGGACCTGCGCCTGATCCAGCAATTACCCTCCGTACGGAACCAGCACTTCGAGCTGACGCTGGACGTATTGAACCTGACCAACCTGATCAACAGCGACTGGGGCCAGAGCCGCTACGTGCGGTTCGACGCCGCAGGCCTGTTCAATTTCGACGGGTACGACGAACAGGGCAGGCCGGACCTGGACCTCCGGGTCCGGGACGCCAACGAAGACGGAAGGGTCGACCGCGAGGACGTGTTCCAGACGACCAACCTCTCGTCTCGCTGGCAGGTGCAGGCCGGGGTGCGGTATACATTTTAATGGAGTTGACGGGTTGCCGGGTCCGGTTATATTAACTCGTCCATTTCCGCCGACTATGTATTCCGCTAAATCAGATTCTGCCGACAACGTGCCGGCTCAGATTACTGAAGCATAAACCATCCGTAGACAGGAGGATTACGTGAAACTGGCATTCTACAACGACTATACCCTGGGTGTCATCGAGAACGACACGATCATCGACGTATCGGCCGCCGTTTCAGATGCCGGGGCGTCCAGCCCCCAGGCCCAGATCGAAGCGGTTATCAGCGGCTGGGACACCTACGGCGACCGTATCGCCGAGGCCGCGAAGGGACAGGCCGGATCGCCGCTCTCCGCGGTCAGCCTGCGGGCGCCGTTACCGCGCCCGGGGACACTGCTCTGCCTCGCGGGGAACTACATTGAACCCGATCATCCCACCAAGGAGACCTTCAACGCCTTCCTGAAATCCAACACGTCGGTGATGGGCCAGGACGCGGTCGTGGAACTGCCCGACACGGATGCCTCGGTCTTCCACTTCGAACCCGAACTCGCCCTCGTCATCGGCAAGCGGGCCAGCAAGCTCAGTGCGGACGAGGCCCTGGACCACATCTTCGGCTACACCCAGTTCATCGACGTCTCGGCCCGCGGACTGCCCGGCGGTTTTTTCCTCGGCAAAAGCTGGCACACCTTCGGCCCGATGGGCCCGGCGCTGGTCACGGCCGACGAGGTGGGCGACGCCAACGACCTGCCCGCGAAGATGTGGATCAACGGAAACCTAAAGCACGACTTCTCCACCGGCGAAATGGCCCGGCACATCCCCGAACTCCTGGCCGAAGTGACCGCCGTGGTCACCCTCGAGCCCGGCGATGTGGTCTCAACGGGCACGCACCACTACGCCCTCAGTCCCGTCCAGGACGGCGACAGCCTGCGCCTGAGTATCGACAAGTTGGGACCGGCACTAAACATTACTTGCGCGGATGACAAGAAGAGGACGTGGGAGCGGTAGGGGATTCAGCGCAGGGGTACCACACTCACCGGTAGTAACGCCAATCGTAACCGAGGCCGACCTGCAGTTCAAACTTGACGGCGGCCCGGTCGATGTCACTGTCCCGGTGCAGGAAGAGGTTCGCGTCGAGCGTGGCGGCGAGATCGTCCAGCAGGCGGAAACGCAGGTGGTTGAAGTGCTGGACCGACATGGTCTGGCGCTGCCCGGTGCCCCAGAAAACCCGAGCTTGCGACGACAGCGAATTGCCTGGAAGCAGGGAGGTCCGGAACTCGGGCGCCACTTCGACGCCTACGACGTTTATCGCGGTGATCCGGTCTCTTTCCAGGGCCAGTCCGATCCGTACGTTCGCCTGTGAACCCAGTTCCGTCCGAAGGCCTCCCTTGAACCGAAATACGACGGGGTGTTTCTGTCCTTCGTCACCCGTCCATACCGTGTTGACGTCCAGTCCGACGAACTGGGACAGTTGCGCGTACGGCAGCGAGTAGAGCACCTCGCCGTCGATCCGGTCCACGGCCTCCCGTTGGCTTCCGTTATTGTTCAGCCTGCCGTAGCCTGTCCTCAACTGGGCCGAAATCGATCCCACCGGGGTGTACCGGGTTGACTGGTGCGCAACGCGGACGAGCCAGGTCAGCGATTCCTCGCCGCTCAGGAACGGATCGCGGCTGTACTCTTCGGCAGGCCCTTCCAGGGTGGTCTGCGTCAGGGAGCCGTTGAACCGCGTGCTGCCTTCCATTACACTCCGCGGCTCGCGCCGGATGCCCTCCCACCGATCGAGCGTATCGTTACCCCGTACATGGGCCGTCACCAATTCCCTCAGTCCGATGCGTGTACCGGAATCGCGCGACATTCGGAATTCTCTGGCCTCCCGGACCAGGGCCGGATCCGCCAGGATCATCGGGACGGCCACCACGTACGTCCTGTCCTGATTCAACGGCTGACCGTCAACCGCACCGGATTTCGCATCGTACCCCGCAAAGACCACGTCGTGTTCCCGCGGCAGCCTGCCGGCCCATGCCCGCAACTGCCGTCCCGACACGGAAACGCGGACGAGCACGTCGTTATCACGGACCAAGCGGGTCACCGTTCGCAATCGGACCTCTCCGTCCAGACGTATAGGCCTCAAGGCGTGCCGGTCGATCGCGGCGACATCGGCCGCTAGTCTTGTGCGCGCCAGGTCGGCGATCCAGGATCCGGTATCCTCGATGGGTTCCCGGGTCTGGCCAATCCGGATGTCGTAGACTTCGCGCACGGTTACACTGAGCCTGGCGACGACAGCCGATACCGCGGGATCCAGCGGAAAGGACGAATCGGTCGTGGTAGCGAGGTTCGGCAGCAGGGACGAACCGGCAGGTACCAGGACCGGACTTAGACTGGAAATGGCGGTCATTCCGCCTTCCCTGCGGAAGGTGATTTCGAGCCTTCCCAGATGGGTCCCCCGTCCCGGTGTGGTCACCAGGTATCTGCCATCGACGAACCGGACCACGTGTTCCGTCGGGCGCGGTTCGGAACCGGCAGCCGTGCCTCCCGCGATGAACAGCTGTACCTGGGGAAAGGCCAGCGCGAGGTCCCTTGCTTCGTCCATGCTCATGTTGACCAGCGCGATGCGTACGTCCGCGTGACCCGCGGGACCGGCCAGGAGTGATTCGAGCGTCTCGCGCGGATCCTGGATATCCAGAGCCGTGGGGTCCACAGTTGAAAGATCGTCAGCCATCCGGGACGAAACGAGCCCCATGACGGCGATCTGCAATCCGCTTCTTTCGGTCAGCAGGAACGGAGCGATGGTGTCATGGACCGTGTTGTCAGTCCCATCGACCGTTTCACCAAATTCCAGGTTGGCGCCTAATACGGTGAATTCAGCCTGGTCTGCGCGGGTTAAGAGCGTGTCGAGCCCGTAGGCGAACTCGTGTCCGCCCACGACCATGGCATCGAATCCCGCCATGTCCATGAGTTGAATCAACGTGCGGCAGCCATCCACGTCGCAGGCGGGCGTCGCGCCCATTGCGTTCCCGCCGTCCAGGACCAGGGTCGAAACGCCACTGGTCCCTTCATGGGCACGGATCATCGATACAAGTGCGGCCAGGCTGCCTCGGTCCGCTGCGTTTTCCGGACCCTGATTCTCCGCCAGATCCGCCTCGTCAAAGCCTTCCTCGATGTAGATATTGCCCCGCAGATCGTTGGTGTGGAAAAGGGTAAGCCGATGCTCGGTCACCTGGGCGTTGATTTGGGGGTCGACCAGGGCGGTGGCCACGGCATCGGATTGGGTGTCAACCTGGGCGTTGATTTGGGGGTCGGTCTGATGGACAGCCCGGGCGTTGGTCTGGGCGACTTCTTGTGCGTTGGCTGCTGGCGGGGAATGTATCGCTGCTGCTACCAGGCACCACCACGCTGCCGCAGTGGCCATCCACAGGGTCTTTGTCATCGGTGAACTATCCTGGGATCCTGTCCCATGAGTTCATCCACGGTGTCGACTGAGGTTTCGACGGCGTAATATCTTCGATACCGTAATATAATGTTCGCAGGCAGCACCGCAACGTAGAGAATGTGGTTTTAGTAGCTTCCGTCATGTTTTATTGGTCCGGTTCGATAATGACCACATCAGAGAATCGTGACGGTGTATCTA